>NZ_JAMPKA010000010.1:0-197575 GCF_039961855.1 Trichocoleus sp. Lan
CCATAGGTCAATCGTATTGCGACTAATTTGGAACACCTGTGCGGCTTCACTTTTCTTCATGCCGTCTAACTCGATCGCTTGGATCACCTTCTGACGCAGGTCATAACTATAGGAGTTTGCCATGAGCAGCTTGAATAACTTCAGGACAATAGGTGCTCTCTACTCTACGTCCTAACTATCTTGGCGGTTGCTATACTGCTAGTTTTACTGAAGCCCTAGCGACTGGAAGCCACGGCTAAATAAACTAAGTCCGGCTTGCGGGGACTCATGGAATCATAAGTTTTGAACCGGAGAAGGCAGGTTTTGTCTGTATCGCGGTGGTTTCAACCGCTAAGCCAATCTTAAGTTGACACCTGACGGGTTCTGATATTAGACCGAATTTCCGCTTTCTTCCAAAATGACGCATTGGCAACCTAATTCTGGAGGGCACGAGCGAATTGGAATTTTAATCATGAACTCCGCCCCCTGTCCTGGTGCTGAAATACACGTCATCTGACCACCATGTTTGTTGACTACAATCTGGTAGCTAATCGATAATCCCAAACCCGTACCTCTACCCTCTGCTTTCGTCGTAAAGAAGGGATCGAATAGGCGAGCGCGTACTTCCTCTGCCATACCGGGGCCAGTATCCCCAATCCAAATCGTCACAAACTCATTGTCAGTTACTTCGGTACGAATCCGAATCGTGCTGCGGCAAAAGAAAATCTCCTCAGGCGATCGCTTTTTGTCATACTCCTCCAAAGCGTCAATTGCATTCGCCAGTAGATTCATAAACACCTGGTTGAGTTGACCTGCATAACACTCCACCAGAGGCAGATTGCCATATTCTTTGACAAGTTGAATACCTGGATGGTTAGCGCTATCTTTGAACCGACTATGCAAAATCAGCAGCGTGCTATCTAGCCCAGCATGAATATCCACAGGCTTCATTTGGGTTTCATCCATGCGGGAAAAAATCCGCAACGACAAAATAATCTCGCGGATGCGGTCAGATCCAACTTTCATCGAACTCAGCAATTTGGGCAGGTCTTCAATTAAAAATTCTAAATCTATTGCCTCAGCGTGTTCCTTAATTTCAGGTGGCGGTGCAGGAGTGTACTTCATATAGAGGCTCAAGAGGTCGAGCAAATCTTGGCTATAGTGATGGGCGTGAGTAAGATTCCCATAGATGAAGTTAACGGGATTGTTAATTTCATGGGCGACACCCGCTACCAGTTGCCCCAAACTAGACATTTTTTCACTATGAACCAGTTGGCTTTGAGTTTCTTGAAGTTGGCGGAAGGAAAGTTTAAGCTGATGCGCTTGTTCTCGATAGCGTGCTTCTGATTCTTGCAAGGCTGCTTCAGTAGAGATGCGCTCTTGGATCTCCTGTTGCAGATGCTGATTTGATTGGGTCAACAGCTGATTGGATAGGAAAAGTTCAGCCGTCCTTTCTTTTACCCGCCCTTCTAACTCAGATGTAAGTTTTAAAAGTGCTTTCTCTGCCTTAGTTCGCTCTTCAATCTCCTGTTCCAGATGCACATTTTGTTTCTGCAATCTTTTAGTCAGATTTCGCAAGCTTAAATGGATTTTGACTCGGGATAAAACTTCTTCATGTTGAAGCGGCTTAGTAATGTAATCAACCGCCCCAAGATTCAATCCCCGGATTTTATCCACAGTCTCAGAAAGCGCTGTCATAAAAATTACGGGGATGTCTTTCGTTGATTCCTTCGCTTTCAATTGCTGACAAGTTTCAAACCCATCTATACCGGGCATGAGTACGTCTAATAAAATCAGATCGGGCGGGGAATAATCAACCTGAGCAATTGCATCCTCGCCATCCTGCGCTACCAATACTTGAAAGCCTGAATTCACTAAAAAATCGAACAACACTCCTAAATTTGTAGGGTTGTCATCAACGATTAAAATTACCCCATTTTCAATATTTGAAGGATTCATTAATTTTTTCCTACAGCCCTTAAAAATTCGCGGATCTTTTTAACTTGAAAGCTTTTAGCTAATTGACGCAATTCGCCTGAAAAAGGTGCATATTTAATATCTAATTCTTCTAGTTGATCGCTTCGCTCTACAATGCTTTTGAGATCTCCCTTCATTGCTAAATCAAATAAAGCTGCAATTTCCTCTGCTGATGGAGTAGCTAATGAATGCTGATTGCTTCGGTTTTTGGGCTGATAATTTTCTTCTTTATCGTCTTTTTCTAGTTGATTTTCGTTTTCTTCATAAACCCACTCCAGCCCTAAGTGAAGTCGTAACTTTTCTAAAAGCTCTGGTATTCGGATTGGCTTGGGTAAAAAATCATTGCAGCCTGCTTCCTTACTTTTGTTCTGATCGAAATCAAAAACGCTGGCAGAAGTTCCAATCACTATCACATCTTTTAGTTCGGGCGATCGCCTAATACGCCGAGTCGTTTCAAAGCCATTCATTTCAGGCATCATCAAGTCCATTAAGATGCAATCGGGATTAAATTCAGCCGCCTTCTTCAGGCAGTCTTTGCCATCTATCGCTTCCAAAATTTCAAACCCTAAAGGCAATAGCATCTTGAGCAAAATTGAGCGATTTTCTCGCTTATCGTCTGCTACGAGGATTTTCCGCTTATAGCCTTTAAATCCTACGATATTTTTTTGATCTTGTTTGACACTTTCAGCATATTGAAAAACTTCAGGCAAATCTAAATCAAAGAAGAAAATACTGCCTTTTCCTAAAATACTTTGGACTTGAATTTCGCCACCCATCATCTGAACTAATTGGCGGGTAATTGCCAATCCTAATCCGGTTCCCTCAGATTTGCGATGGTTTTCTCCCACCTGCTGAAACGGCAAAAATATCTCTTCTAATTGCTCTGGTGCCATGCCAACGCCTGAATCTTCCACATGGAACCGGATTTTGCCTTTGTAATAGCCGACTTTAAAAGCCACGCCTCCAGTTTCAGTAAATTTGACAGCATTGCCGAGTAAGTTTAGCAAAGCTTGCCGCAATCGTTTCTCGTCAGCCCTAACACCTGTGGGAAGTTGAGTAATCTGCTCGTAAATTAAAGAAATGCCTTTTTGTTCGGCACGGATGTTACAGATTTCGGCAATGCCTTCTAGAAACTCTGGAAAATGAAAATCTGTTGGGTGGAGTTCCATTTTCCTAGCTTCAATTTTGGAAAGGTCTAAAATATCATTAATCAGGTTTAGCAGATGGTCACCGCACTGGTGAATAATACCTAAACCTTCTTTTTGCAAATCGGTTAAATTTTTGCCCCGTTTGAGGATTTGAGCATAACCTAAAATGCCATTGAGCGGTGTTCGCAATTCATGGCTCATGTTGGCAAGAAAATCACTCTTGGCGCGGTTGGCTGATTGAGCGATTTCCTGGGCTTTTTGTAAATGGACATTCTTTTCCTGTAACTCCAGCGTTCGCTCTTCTACTTTCGCCGCCAGAGTATTGCTGTATTCTTCTAGTTGTTGGTTGGCAGATTCTAAATGAGCATAGAGTCGTGCATTCTCTAGAGCGATCGCAGCCTGTCCCGATAACATCCGCAATACTTGCACCCGTTGCTGAGTGAAAGCTCCCACAACCAGATTATTTTCTAGATAAAGTATAGCAGCGAGCTTACCTTGATTGAGAATCGGAGTACAGAGCAGTGACTTGGGTTGATGTTGGCTAATGTAGGGATCGGCGTTAAAGATTTGCTCGTGGCTGGCATCATTTAAAACAACATCTTTTTGGGTTCTAGAAACATAATTCAGTACCGAAATAGGCAACTGCTGACTGGTTAATTGTGCCTGGGATTCCAGCACTTGGATCTCATCTTTAGTCCCCAATGCTTCTAGGAAGAATTGACCGTCTCTTGATAAAATCAACGCTCCAGTTTCTGCACCAGCATTCTCTATCAAAATTTTCATCAACTTATCGAGCAAGTTGGCTAGCACAATTTCGCTAGAAATCGCTTGGGATGCTTTCATCACTGTTGCCAAATCTAGAACCTCTGAAACACCGGAAGTGCTAGAACTAATGGTTTTCTGGCGCGTCTGTTTAATCGTAGTGCCTGTCTTTTTGCTCAATTTTTGGTTAAGGACAGAGGCGAGTAATTGGGAGTAGTGTTTTGCTAAATCCTCAACTTTGGCTGTTGCTCCCCAGCGCATATAAGCGTAGTAGGCATTTGTCATGTAAGTTTGAGCAATAGTTTCTTTACCCCATGACAGATAGAATTTAGCAGCTAGTTCGTGAGCCAATGCTTCTTCGTTGATATACTCGTTTTCTTTAGCGAGTGCGATCGCCCGATCGTACATCTCCATCGCTTCTATTTTTCCGCCTAAAATCCGAAGCCGCTCTGCCTCTACTAGATAGAATTTGTGCAGATGATTGATTGGGGCATGATGCGCCCATTTTTGCATTTTTTCTTGATTAGCTTGTACTCGATTAAGAATATCCTGTTGTTCAGACTGTGAATCAGAATATACAGCTAGCCGTACTAAAGAATCATAGAAATAGAAGATAACAACCGTTAGCTGTCCTGTAGACGAACCGAAAGAACTTTCTATCTGAGGAATAGTTTTTAAGGCTTCCGCGTAATTTTCAAAAACATAACTAAGCGCAAGCTTGTGCAAGTATAAGTAATGAATTGCTAGTTGGTTGTTGGTTTGCTGATATAGGGATAGCATTTTATCTTCGTCATAGGCTTCCCCCTTTAACTGGTATACATTTTGGGTTATTCCCATCATGTTTAAGACGGCTTGCCAACAAATTTTTGTATTATTAAGTGCTGTTTTTTGGCTAATTTTATGAAGGGCATCGGTGTAAGTTGCTATCTCTCGTTCGAGTTGCATTAGTTCCTTGCCAACAAAAAACGAGTAATGACTCCACACCATGATGGCATAGCCAGCATATTCTAAATCTCCGGTTTCCAACCCGCTAGAGAAAGTTGACAGGAAAAGTTCTAGAATATTCCTGACGTGTTCCTTCCAATGTTGAACGGCAGCATAGACCAAGTGGCACGTCTTGGCCTCGATTTCTTTAGCATTTAACTTAGATACTAAACGCAAAGCTAATTGACCGAATTCATAACCCCCTTCAATATCTCCTACAGCCCCGCAAAGAAGAAGACTATATACGGCATATGCAAAGGGAGACACAGAAGCATTGCCATATTGAACGGATAAATCGACCTGTTTACATACTGTTAAAGGCACCAGTGAGGGCATCGCAGAATAGCAAGCAGAAAATATACTTGACAGAATCCTTATCGCTGCTAGTTGATGAGGATCGGTCATTTCAGGGAGATCGATTAATTCCTCAGTTCGCTTTCCGCTCAAAATTGCCGCAGTTTCCCCCAGCGCCTGCCCAATATCAGACGGGTTTGGCGAGTCAGGAAGCTCTACCCCCAAATGCTTTAAGACTTGCAGCCCCGTATTCAGTGCTTCCAGCAGCTTGTTCTGCCCCATATAAGCTTGAATCTGGACTTCGGATATCTTCACTTTGTCCAATAGCGTTTTGGCGCAGTTTTGCACGATTTCAGCCAATCTCTGCATTTGAGCAAAGTCACCGCTTAAGTATGCTGCTTCTGCTGCTTCGGTATGCAGCGCTAATGTTAGGTCATACTGACTCTCCCAACTAGAATCTGCCAACAGTCCCAAACCTACTTGCAAGTATTTAACAGCCGAGTCATACGCTGTAGCTGCTTTGGCTCTCTGACCGGCAATCAGGTTGAGTTGGGCTAGTTCATATTTTTTTGCTTCAGTTTTTAGTAAGTCAGTACCGTAATTGAGTTGGTTAACTAAAGCGAAGATATTTTCTTTTCGTTCTTCTGGCGTTGTGGAGTGTAGCAGTAATTGACCAATCCTCAAGTGTGTTGCTTTCTTCTCTTCATCTGGAATCAAAGAATAGGCAGCTTGCTGCACTCTGTCATGTAAAAACTTGTAGTCAACTTTGACATCACTTAAAGTAAATTCCCCAGATTCTTCTTGACTAAATACCAACGGAATTTTGTACTCATTGCTCAAAGGTAAAATTAAACCAGCCTGAAGCGCTGACCACAACTGTGCCGCTGTAACCAAGGAGGATTCTTCATTGATAACGCTCAAAACTTCTAAATTAAAAGTGTTGCCAATACAAGCAGCCAGTTTTAACACTTTCTGGGTGTCTGAATGCAGCTTGCGAATATTTCTAGCGATCAGTTCGACAACATTATAATCGGTGATGCCGATCGCTTGAATTTGCTTAATATTCCAGCGCCATGTTCTAGAATATAAATCATAAGTCAATAAATCTTCTTGATAAAGGGTTTTGAGCAGTTGATTTAAGAAGAAAGGATTTCCCTGAGTTTTGTTGAAAAGTAGAGAGGCTAAATTTCGCGTCTCTACTGATTCATTTAAAGTATCGGCAATTAATTCTTCGACATAAACCAGTTTTAAGGGTTGAAGGACAATATCATTTACTGCCGCCCCAGTTTTGCGGATCTTGTCAATCGTTTGAATTGTTGGATGCGTGGGGAAAACTTCGTTATCTCGATATGCCCCAATCAGCAATAAATACTTGTTATCGGTATCTATCATTAGCAGTTCGAGCAATTTCAGCGATGCTGAATCCGCCCACTGCAAGTCATCAAGGAAGATAACTAGGGGATGTTCAACAGTTGTAAATACGCCAATAAATTGTTTAAATACACGGCTGAAACGATTTTGAGCTTCAGTCGCCCCTAGTTCTGCTACGGGTGATTGTTTGCCGATAATCAGTTCAACTTCGGGAATTACATCAACGATTATTTGCCCGTTAACGCCTAAAGCACCTAAGAGTTTCTCTCTCCAAAGTTGAATTTCTGCTTCGCCTTCGGTTAGAAGTTGTTGAGTTAAGGATTGGAATGCTTGAATCAAGGAAGCATAAGGAATATTGCGCTTAAACTGGTCAAATTTTCCGGTAATAAAATATCCCCGTTGTCGAACAATGGGTTTGTGAACTTCATTAACTAAAACAGTTTTGCCAATGCCGGAATAACCAGAAACAAGCATCATTTCCCCAGTACCATCGGAGACGCGCTCAAAGGTATTTAACAGGGTAGTAACTTCCGCCTCACGACCATAAAGCTTTTGAGGAATCAGTAGTTGACCTGCCTTGTCAGCACTGCCGGAAATAAAGTCAGAAATCGTTCCGGTAGTCTGTAGCTTCATTAGACAGATTTCTAGGTCAAACTTTAAGCCATCTGCACTTTGATAGCGGTCTTCAGCATTTTTAGCTAACAATTTCATTACAATATTGGAAATTGCCTCTGGAATTTCCGAATTTAGTTGATGAGGTGGAAGTGGCATTTTAGCAATATGGCTGTGTACCAATTCCAGAGGTTCGGTAGCATTAAAAGGCAATTCACCTGTGAGCATTTCATAAAAGGTAACACCTAGAGAATAGAAGTCGGTGCGGTAGTCAAGCGACCGATTCATTCTCCCGGTTTGTTCCGGTGACATATAGGCGAGAGTGCCTTCGAGTAAGGTGGGGTTGCCAAGGGTTTGGTTTTCTCTTTCTAGACGAGAAGCAATGCTAAAGTCGATTATTTTAACTTGCTTTGTCTCTGGATTAATGATGATATTTTGAGGTTTAATATCTTTATGAATAATTTGGGCTAAATGCAGTTGAGCAAGTGTGGATGCTAGCTGAATGGCTATGTTTAAAAATTCGCTTAAGTCTAAAGAGCGATCGCTAATATAATTTTTTAGCGAGATTGCCCCAAAATCTGACAAGATAAGTGTTAGACCATTCTGATAATTTTCTAAAGCTAGGGGCTTGACAACTCCTTCTATATCTACTAGCATTTCTAAAATTTTATATTCATGTTTTAGCCGGGTCAGCTCTTCTAAGGTGGGATACTCGGCTTTGATCGCTTTAACGATCGTTGGTGTTTTATCCAACTGCCTAGAAGCACGATAAATAACGGTATCGGTGCCTTCATGTAGGGCTTCAACGAGTTCGTAACCGGGAAGGGGAAGAATCATTTTTATAAGAGTGTGGGTAGCGTTAATTGGGAATAAATTTATGGGAATCCCTAAAAATAAGGATAATTCGCCAGTCGATTTATCGTTCCCAAACCCCCCTACAAATTCTCGAATCCTAAATAAAGCTCAATATTCAGACATACAAGTTAGTATTTCCACACTACCCAGCTTGATGACGCAAGGGATTGGATAAGATGAACCACAAAGCTACTCAGACACTCAGGAAACACGAAGTTCTTCATCTTGGTGTCTGAGTGCCTTTGTGGTTTAAAAAAGCAATTTTTTGGTAAAAGGATTTAGAAATGGAGTTTCTGCTCGCTTCTAAGTCGTTACTTTACGTAGCAGAGTTTACCGCCATAAATACAAATCTCAGTACAAATACTCCAGCTAAAATCCACACAGCTAAACTGACTTCGTGCGCTTTTCCTTGAAACGTTTTTACCAGTGGATAAGTCATAAACCCAATTGATAAACCTTCGGCAATTGAGTAAGTCAAAGGCATCAGGAGAATCGTCAAAAAAGAGGGAATTGATTCGGCAGGATCGTCCCAACGAATTAGACGGACATTTCCTGCCATCAAGACGCCAACAACGAGCAGTGCGGGTGCTGTAGCAAAGGCGGGAATTGCTGCCAACAAAGGGATAAAAAATATTGACAGAGTAAATAAGGCGGCGACGACAACGGCAGTAAACCCGGTGCGTCCTCCTTCCGAGACGCCAGCGGCTGACTCGATATAGGTGGTGACGGTGGAAGTTCCCAGAATTGCCCCTACCGTAGTTCCCACGGCGTCTGCCATCAGCGCTTCACTTGCGCGGGGCAGTTCCCCATTTTCATCAATGTAGCCTGCCTGGATGCCAACACCGGCGAGAGTGCCGATGGTGTCGAAGAGATCGATGAACAGAAAGACAAAGGTGACAGCGATCAAATTCCAGATGTTGGTTTGGTTAATCTGACTCAACCCCTGAAAAGCTTGACCGAGCAAAGCTCCTGGCCACTGGGGAAGTGCGATAATTCCAGAGGGCGGGGGTGTAATGCGAAGAATCCATCCCAACAAGGCAGTCGCGAGAATTCCCCATAATAGCGCTCCTTTGACACGGCGAGCGACAAAAGCAAAGGTGATGAGAATCCCCGCGATCGCTACCAGTGTTTGCGGCTGTTGCAAGTTTCCCAAGGCGGTTTTCGTGACGGGGTTCGCCACAATAATCCCCGCACCCCCCGTTTTCGGATCGCCAGCCAAGCCAATATAAGCGATAAATAAACCAATTCCCGCCGCTGTCGCTTGTTTGAGGCATTCAGGAATGGCGCGGATAATTTGGCTGCGAATACTTGATAGGGTCAAAGCAATGAAAATTAGCCCCTCGATCAAAACGGCGCTGAGGGCAACTCGCCAATCAATTTTCAGTGCCAAAACGACAGAAAAGGCAAAAAAGGCATTGAGTCCCATTCCCGGTGCCAAGGCAAACGGATAATTAGCCGTTAATCCCATCATCAAGGTCGCAATGGCGCTGGAAATCGCGGTTGCGATCGCCAACTCCCCAAATAAATCTTGCGGTTTTTCCAGAAAAATGGCATTTGACAAAATTCCCGGATTGACTGCCAGAATATATGCCATTGTCATAAACGTGGTCACGCCTGCCAACACTTCGGTGCGAAAGTTGGTGTGGAATTCCTCAAATTTAAAAAATCGCGCGATCGCACCCTGCCACCCGGTCGGCGGGGGCGAAGATCCTTGACTGGCAACGACTTCAGTTTTGCTCAACTCATCCTTGTTCATTTTTTTGTCTGACACGCACTCTACTCAGAGTAAAGTTTTATTGAGAAATTTTTGGGATGATGCTACACAGTTTGGAAATGCCTTGAAGCGTTTGAGCAGGTTTTTATGTTCTTGTTTAACAAACGTTCTATCAGCCAACGGTGGTTCTGGATTGGAATGGCTGGCGTATTCTTGGTTTCGCTTGCCCTGCGTTTTTGGGGGCTGGAACGATTTAATACTTTAGTGTTTGATGAAGTTTACTATGCAAAGTTTGCCAACAACTATTTAACCCGGACTCCCTTTTTTGATGGGCATCCCCCTTTGAGCAAGTACATCATCGCTGTGGGGATGTGGATAGGCGATCGCTTACCCTTCGGGAAAGATACGATGAACGGGCTGACGGGTTCTCTACATTCGCCTTGGAGTTACCGTTGGCTAAATGCGCTGACTGGCTCATTTATTCCCCTAGTGCTGGGGGGAATCGCCTATCAACTCACTTATCGGCGCAGCTATGCGTTAATCGCTGCTATCTTTGCTGCCGCCGATGGTTTATTTCTGGTAGAGTCGCGCTATGCCCTGAATAACGTTTATCTGGTTATTTTTGGACTGCTGGGGCAGTGGTTTTTCTTATTAAGTCTCGCGAATCAAGCGATGCGACGCTGGTTTTGGCTAGCGCTAGCCGGTATTTTTTTCGGGGCGTCAGTGGCTATCAAGTGGAATGGCTTGTGGTTTCTGTTAGGTGCCTACTTTATGTGGGGTTTTGCCTGGGCGATGCAATGGGTGCAACAGGCATCCGACAAAGCGAGCAAAAAAACCGGAGAACCTGGGAGTCAAGGATCGGAGGAGCAGAGGCGATTTTTTCCTAATTCCTCAGTCCTGGCTCCTGACTCCTCAGTCCTCAGCCCTCAGTCCTCAGTCCTAAATCCTAGCTCCTCAGCCCTGACTCTGACCCCGTTACAAAACCTGACGCAGCTAAATTTACTGCACATTTTAGTGAATTTAGCAATCATCCCATTCCTTTTTTACGCCGTTATTTGGATTCCTCACATTCAACTCAACCCAGAATTTGGATTTTGGGAGGTGCAAAGACAAATTCTGGCATACCATCAACGAGTGGGTGATGGGCCGAAAATTCATCCTTACTGCTCTAGATGGTATACCTGGCTGTTGATGCTGCGCCCGGTGGCGTACTTTTACCAAACGGCTCAAAATACGAATACGACGGTACCCGCACTTCCGCCTTTACCGAAAGGGGTAGGTAACGTGATTTACGATGTGCACGCGATGGGGAATCCAGTGCTGTGGATTCTTTCAACGGCGGCAATTTTACTGCTGCTGTTTTTGCTAGCTCAATACTTTTTGACTGGGAAAGGGTGGAAATTTACTCCAAGCGTTTCAACTTGGATTGCCTTGTACTTGGTTCTAAACTGGTTGGCGAATGTGCTGCCTTGGGTGCGGGTAACTCGCTGCACGTTTTTGTACCATTACATGGGAGCGTCTGTGTTTGCGGGGTTGGCGCTTGCCTGGATTGTTGATAGGTGGCTGCAAAGTCCGGCGCGTGAATTAAGAGCGATCGCACTGACGGTAATTTTTGCGATTTTGGCAGCTTTTGTGTTCTGGATGCCAATCTATTTAGGTTTGCCCTTATCTCCCAGAGATTATCAAATCTTGATACCGCGCTTCAATATTCGGTCTGTGCCACCTTGGTTACGCCAGTGGGTGCCGAATTGGATTTAGGAAAGTCTGAAAGGTTTAGGGTTGAGTAATGAGTTTGAAAATGCTCTCTTTTTCTAATCATTAAAAACTCAACCCTCAAAATTCAAATTCTGATAAATAAAGAGCGATAAACGGGTTCGCCGCGAGAAAGAGTAGTGATTTCGCGTTCAGTTGGCACTGGCAGGGGATTCGTGTCTAACCAAACGTCACCTCCCTGTCTTTGGAAAGCTGGGGAAGAAGAGAAGCGATCGCGCATTTCCACTGCGATCGCCTCAACATCTGACTGAACAAAAACCACTCCTCCAGTAACCAGGTACTTTGCCAAAACTTCGAGCATTTCTGGCTGCACCACGCGGCGTTTGGCGTGTCGATTTTTAAACCACGGATCGGGAAATTGAATGGTGACGCGCTGCAAGGTGCCGACTGGCAAAGAACTCAAAATAGGATTTAATGAGTTATTGGCATTACAAAATAAGTAGTGAAGATTTTCTAATTGCGCCTGCTGTTTCCATTCATTGGCTTCTTCTACTAAGGTTTCTCGAATTTCCAAACCCAGATAATTCCAATCGGGTTCTACCGTCGCCATTTTCAATAAAAACCGCCCCTTAGCACACCCAATATCTAAATGCAGCGGCTTTGTCGGATCGACATAAATAGTCTGCCAGTCGGGAGGATTTACCGGCGTTTGATACTTGGCGGAAAGTGGATTAACGTGTTGGCGAACTCGGACGGGTGACAATATGAAACTCCTTTTTTGGATGTTAGCGATTTAGTAACTAATATCATTCAACACAAAGTTTTTCCCTCTCCCTAACTCTCTCCTACAAGGAGAAGAAACAGGCATATTTTAGCCTCCAGAGCGCATTTCGCTCCCTTTCCTGGTAGGGAAGGAGGTTGGGGGTTAGGTTTTGATGCGAACTTGGCGCACTAACTGCTTCGCGTGCGGAAGAGAATGTACCAAAGGTTATGATCGACGGGGATTGCTATTATCACATTCCCTCATCCATTTTTGCGTTGGCGCTATGAGTCTCAATTTTCGTTTTGCTGTCATCAGCGACTTACACATTGCACTTCCTGACACGATTACGGATCATCCCAGCCGTTTTCACATGGTAGAAGTCAGCATCCCAGCATTGGAGATTGTACTGAGACATCTGGAACAACTTAACTTAGATTTTCTGTTGATACCAGGAGACTTAACGCAGGATGGGGAACCAGAAAATCATGCTTGGCTGCAAAAACGCCTCTTGAAGCTCCCTTTTCCCGTCTACGTGGTGCCGGGGAATCATGATGTACCCAGTTTACTCCCTACTGATAGCGCCATTGGACTCCAAGAGTTTCCCCGCTATTACCAACAGTTTGGCTACGAGCATCCGGAGCAACTGTATTACACGACTCAAATTCTACCCGGAGTGCGTTTAATTGGGCTGAATTCCAATAATTTTAGCGATCGCGGGAAACAGATAGGGCGTTTGGATGATGCTCAGTTGGCATGGCTGCAACAACATCTCAAAGAGGTTGATGATGAGTTAGTGATGGTGATGGTGCATCACAACGTCGTCGAGCATCTACCCGGACAATCCACCCACCAGCTAGGGCGTCGGTATATGTTAGAGAATGCGCCAGTGCTGCTGCAAATGCTCCGCGAGGCGGGGGTAAATCTAATTTTTACAGGGCATTTGCATATTCAGGATATTGCTTGCGATCGCGGTGTTTATGAGATCACCACAGGTTCTCTGGTTAGCTATCCTCATCCCTACCGGATCTTGAACTTCCGCACCGATAACCAAGGCAAAAAATCCTTGCAGATTGAGTCGCATCGGGTGGAATCTGTCCCTCATTTCCCAACGCTGCCACAATTCTCACGAGATTGGATGGGCGATCGCTCGCTTCCCTTCATGCTCAAGTTGCTGACTGAGCCACCCTTAAATATCCCGATGACAGAGGCAGAGGGACTCGCCCCCAATTTACGCTATTTCTGGGCAGATGTTGCCAAGGGGGATGTTTTATTTGATTTCTCCCACTTCCCCCCAGTCGCAAAGCGCTATTTCGAGTCATTTGGCGCGATCGCTCCCGATGGCACCCCCGCCCTCATTGACAATTACACAACTTTATCTCTATAACCTAATTCATCAGCTCTTTGATCTATCTTTAGTAAGATGCTGTTCAATCTTTACCTTCAGTAAAGTGTCTCTAAAGTGCCATAGCATTGCTTAAGCTCATTCTCAGTCTAGATACAAGTCTCTAAATCCACGCTCTACATCGTGACCTTAGTAGTAGACCAACGAAACTGGATAGAAGAAAGTCGTCATAGCCATCGCGGAAGTGCCATGTTGTTTGCACCGATGGTGGAATTTAATGTGATGGCTGAAGTTGGAGATACTCCTCCTTAGTTAAGGCGGTTTAGAGGCGAAGCCAGACGATTAGGCGATCGCAGTGAAAAGAAACTAAGCTAGTTTCCTAAAATTTTCAGGATTTTGGCAAGCATAGATAAAAATTTTGCTTGCTCATAGTAACTATCTTTAAAGCCTATAGCTTAGGCTTCTAAGCTTCCTTGGGTTTGGAGGCATTGAAACTAACACGAGTAAGAGTCTGTTGTATCGAGCAGGTATTACTTTTGAAATGGCTGTAAGTTAACAACAACTCCAGCTTTTTTGGAGAATCTTGCCTCTAATCGTTGCCTTAGGTTGATGGCTTGAAGTCAAAGACAAGCTTGCTGAAGCTGTACTGATTTCGCTCAAGAGATAGTTACTCCTACAAATCATCAAATGTTAGTTTTCCTTAGGATGATTTTGGAGTGCATTTGCCATGACTAATAACATAAGTGCGGAAAAATCCCAACCTTTATCACAAAAATATTTAGAACCTTCCCGATGGTCGCGGATGAACGAATTCCTCTTAATTACCTTAATAGGGGGAATTCGGCGACCGTTGGGTACGATGCTGCGAAGACTACTCTACCCAACAATTTTAGGTCGGGTAGGTAAAGCTCTATACATTCAAAGTGGAGTTGAATTGTTGAATGCTTCTTCTATTGAAGTTGGAGACAATGTCAAAATTCTTCGAGACGTTCGCCTAAACGCTAGCGGCGAAAACAGTAAGATTTCTCTGGGAGATTTAGTATGCCTCGATCGAGGCGTTGATATTAATGTTACCGAACGAGGTAACTGCAATATTGTAATTGGGGAACGAACGCATATTTCTCCCTACACCTGTTTAGGTGGCCCAGGTCATATCAAAATTGGCAAATTCTGTTTAATCGCATCACACGTAGGAATTTATGCCAACAATCATAACTTTGCAGATCCTACAGTTTATATCTGGAAGCAAGGTATCACTTGCAAAGGAATTGTGATTGAAGATGACTGTTGGCTAGGCAGTGGAGTCAAAGTCCTCGATGGAGTCACCATTGGGAAGGGAAGCGTCATCGGCGCAGGCGCAGTTGTAACCAAAGATATTCCCCCTTACTCAGTTGCCGTTGGTGTCCCTGCTAGGGTTATTTCTCAGCGAAATAGCGTTTGCGAACGCGAAATAAAACAGGGAATTTTAGTTGCAGAATCTTAACAATTGAATAGAGAAGGCTATTTTAAATAGCCTTCCTGCTGCTGAGCAAAAACTCAATTCCTGTTACAGAGCGCTTGATATCTGTTATTACCCAAATCAGACTTGACAGAAACAGCAATGGACATTCAAAATTACCGTTATCCTTCCCAATGGAACCGTCAGAAAGAATCTTTATTCATTACATTTTTTGGGTGGTTCCCCTTATCAATCGGTTTAAAACTGCGAAACTTTTTTTACCGGAGTATTTTAGGACGCATAGGTACGTCTGTTTTGATTCAACCAGGTGTTGAGTTTATTCGCGCTTGTTGTATTGAAATTGGAGATAAAGTTAAAATTTTTCGGGGAACTCTCTTAGAAAGCGGCGACCAGAATAGTCGAATTTATCTTGAAGAGGAGGTGTCCCTAGGCAGAAATATTTATTTATATGCTGGTGGTCAAAACAGTAAAATTTGTCTGAAAAAGCGGGTTAGGCTCGACCGTGGTGTTGATATCAAAGTTATGCCCGGAGGTTGTATTGAAATTGGAAACAATACGTATGTTGGTCCATACACTTGTTTATCTGGCAGTCAAATCAAAGTTGGCAAAGACTGTTTAATTTCCTCGCATACCACCATTTATGCTAGCAATCATAACTTTGCCGATGCCACAAGTCCGATTGTCAGCCAAGGTGATACCTGCAAGGGAATTGTGATTGAAGATGATTGTTGGCTGGGAAGCAAAGTAACCGTCGTGGATGGAGTCACGATTGGGAAGGGTAGTGTCATCGGTGCAGGCGCAGTCGTAACTAAAGATATTCCTCCTTATTCGGTTGCTGTAGGTGTACCGGCTAAGGTTGTTTCCAAACGCAATGGTACGGCTGAGAATTTAGTAAAAGTTGGGGGTCTTAAACTTACCGATTCCAGCAACATTTAATCTAACTGTGCCGGAATTGTGAAACAAATAGTTTGGGAACTGGTAATCGGTAATTGTTTTTTCAGGAATTACCTGTTCCCCGTCTTGAGGTATAAAGTTTCCAAACTGTAATCAATTTATTTTTGGCGACAAATACCAAAGACTGAAGTGTATCCATGCAGGAAGGTACTTCCTCCTACAGGGCCAATTTCACCATTACAGAAGAAACCCGCCAGGGGGATGTCTTTTAGATAGCGACGAAATAGCTCGGAGTCAAAGTTAGGCTGCCCATAAAGCCCTTCTCCTCGCCCCAGGCAGGAGAACATCAAAGCACCGGCAGATGGAGAATCGTTAGGTGCCTGTTTTTGATAGCGCTGGAGGAGGAGTTCTAAGTCTTCTGCGGAGGTTAGGGCGTCTCGGAGGTGGAATTGGATGCGCTGACCGGGGCGGACGCGATCGCCAATTGCGATCGCCCCCACTCTAGGATCTACGCCCAGTAAGTTGCGGATCAAAAAATCTCCCGGCTCCAGGTTTAACTTAAATTCGTCCCGCACTAAGCCTACAAACAGCGAATGCTGTGCTAACTGTCGGTCTGCCTCGCTCAAATTCTCGATTAAATCCTGTAAGATTTCCAGAGGCGTCCCAGACTTTCCGACACAGTCATTCACCTCGGCACTATCCTCTTGGGGAGCCAGTTCCAAAAGAATATTCCGTTCTCCTTTCGTGATTCGATAAGGCTTCCCAATCGGGCGACAGCCCTGTGCCACAATTGTTTCCAGTACAATATTGCCACTTAAAGCGACGCCAACCGTTCCTTCGCGGTAGAGCTGGTAGTTACAAAATAAACCCGTGTTGTTACCCAAACTGCCAGTGCTAGCCAGTCCCCCCACTTTCACCGAGCCTGGATAAGCAAAATCCAGTCCTTGAAGTAAGTCATTAATCTTGGAAGAGAAAGGATCGGCTAACAAGATGAACTGGGGTTCATCAGCGGGTGATACGCCAATCAGGTCAACCCAATTATCCGGTGAGCTATCCAGGTCAGGCAGAGCATCACTAGAAATCTCAAATGCGCGAACATTGACTCCAGGAAGATGAGCCAAGCTAAGGCTTAATGCGGCTTCTTGTTCGACTTCTTCCACTTCGTCCTGCGAATTCATGCCAATAATGCCGCCGCCACCACAGCCAATCAGCGCTTTGATATTAAGTTGTTCTTGTAACAATGGCATCAGCCGTGAATATTCACTCGCATAGGCAGACGAGATGAACACCAGCCCCAAGTCAGCCGGTGCCTGCAACGCCAGAGTCGTACGTTCAACCACTTCTGCCACTGCCGCTTCTAAAGACGGACGGGTTGATAAGGCGTTCGTCCACTTGATCTGCTTAGCCATAGGGATTACACAAAAATGCGCTTTTGTAAGCCAATGCTCTTGGGCGGATTGGCAGGGTATCAAAGCCTTATCATTACCCTAACACTCGCAAGGCACAGGTTGTAGAGTCCCTTACTTCAACCCTAGGGGAGGAGTTGGCGAGTGGCAGTAGCGCCTTAACATTAGTTAATATGGTGAAGATAACCATAGATTAGCCGGTTAAGTGTATACTGGCACCTCGGTGAGTCAGAAACGACCAAATCTTAAAAGATAAAGATCGATCCTGTTCAGGTGCTGTCACTTGCTGATATGACAAAGAAAGAACGACTGAAAACTTAGAGTCAGCGAGCAGAACACCTGATTGGAGATTACCGATAACGGTCGAAATTCACCAGGTTTCCTGAATTAAAACAAGAAACGGGGACGAGAATTATGAGCAACATCCAAGACCAAATTGAACAAGAGCGCGAGCAAGCCCGGACTGTGTGCGATACAAAGGGCGCAGGTTCCGGTGAGTGTGCGGCTGCCTGGGATGCCGTTGAAGAATTGCAAGCAGAAGCATCCCATCAGCGGGAAACCAAGCCGAAGAATTCTCTGGAGCGGTATTGTGACGCTAATCCAGGAGCCGATGAGTGCCGGGTCTACGAAGAATAAACTTAATTGAGTGCTAAATGCCGCCAGTTCAAGCTGGTTTTCGCTGCACGAATTCACCGGATAAATTTCTGGCACTTACAAGCAACAAGAACCTGATTGAAGTCGTTCGAGTTGCTTGTTTTTTCGTTTTGCGTAGCTATCTATACCGATATTTGTTTTGATGCGACAGATGCGATCGCTCTGAAGCGGCTTCTCGCGTAAGCCAAAAAAGTAGCGGAGGGGCTTCCCTGCCCCTACTGAGCAATCGGGAAACGAATCTAAGCTGCCTGCCCCCACAAGTAAAAGAGAAGCAGTTTTGGAGCGGGAAAGTAAAGATAAGGGAAAGAGGTAAAATTTCCCTTTCCTCAAGTGTAGGGAGCTGTTACAGACAATTAGAGTAATGAGATTCGTTGAGTGGCAGTCGCACCTAGACAGTTAAAATGAGTGGGTAAAATTTCCCTTTCTGCCATACACAGCCAATGGACAATGACAACCTCTGGTTTCGACCGTTAGTTTGGATGGACTACCGACTAGCGCTACTATTTACTGTTATCATTCCGCTGATTCTGCTGATCTGGGCTTTTATCCAGAAAGCGGATGCAATGGTGCGCTTGTTAATCATCTACTGGCGGGTTTCTAGTCTACTGGCGATTACAATTTACTTGATGATTGCTGGATGGCCTATTTCCTACGTGTCTTCTTTCTTTGCCCGCCTGTTGATTCCCATATCACTCTGGTTTTGGGTAGATATCAACGATGAAATTGACGATCAACCACTGCGTCCTCTAAAGCTAGTGCTAACAGCGTGGCGTTGGGCTGTCAGTGTTTATTTAACATTGGGCGCTTTAGCTTTCCTTCCTTTCCTGTCTTGTGCATTTTCCCCAGGAGCAATCCAGAAACCATTTTGTGACGTTTGGTTAGAAGCACCTAGGATGTACAAACAGTATTTCCATCCCAGTTATACACCTCGATTTTTAGGCTTTTTGGCGATGGTGGGATTGGTGATTTATGTACTTTACTTGAGTTATTTTGTCTTGATCCGGCTGGGCAAAGAGGGACGCTCAGCAATGGAACAGTAAAAACAATTAAAAATTAAAAATTAAAAAATATTGATTTTTTAATTTTTAATTTTGGCTTTTTAATTGTTTGTCCTTAACCTTTTACACCCCGCATCAAATATGAGTAATGCTGTTGGGCAGCGTCTAGAGCGATACACCGCCAAGCGCCCTCATGAAGTCCTGGTTGTTACGGCTGAAATTGCTGGTGAAGAAGACAAAATTGCCATTTTCAAAGGGTATTCTAGTTCTTTGATGCGCCCAACAGCGTTCGATCCGGATGTGCCGGTGCTACCAGATAAAGCATCGATTATCTCTATTGATAGAGTTCTTTCCCCTTACAATCCCGAAACTCCCCATTATATAGAGCAAGGATTAACTTGGGAGACAATCCAACCCTTGTTGTTAGAGGCGGGAGTTTAATCGACCAGTTAGTTTAGCTTTGCGAAAGCTAAGGAAGTAGGTAAGAAATAAACATTAGCGGCTTAGGTCAGACAAAATCTAATATTTATCTATTGTTAGATTAAATATTTTTAAGGGAAAACTATCATTGAGTATCCCACTGGAATTTCGACTATGCCATCTCCAGACGCTAGCTTTACCCCACACGAACGGGTCGTTGCTGCTAAGTCTGAGCCACAAAGCCAACTCAGACCCCCAGAACCTTCTCCAGACTGGGCAAACCGATTGCTCCATCGTCTCAGTATCCGAAAGAAAATTGGTTTTGGATATGCCCTAACTCTTGCTGTGGCGATTGTAGGAACTGCCATAGGACGTACGGTAGGAGATTATTACTATGAAGATCAATCTAGGGAGAATCTAGAAAGGGTACATAAGGAAACACTTCTTTTCAATGACTTGAGGTTTAACGTCCTAGAGGCACGAAACCACCAGCAACAATTTATTTCTTTAATATCGCAACCAGAGGTATTTAGGGAACACTATGCTCATTTCATGGAGCATAAAGCGGAGGTTGAGAATCGGCTATCTGAAATCAGAGCTTTAGCAGATAGGACTAATCGCCGGGATTTGAAGCAATTTCTTCAAAATAACCAGAATCCGGTAGAAAGTTACTTTCAGCAAGTAGAATCTCTCCTTAAAAAAATTAATGAGTTGAATTTAAAAACGCAGGATGTTTCAGCCGCACAGCAGGTACTGATCGCTTTTACGAATAATAAAGTAGCTACTGAGTTTGACAACTTTTCAGAAGACGTAGAAATCTTAATTACAAATGCTCACAAGGCAGAAGAAGAAGCCTATGAGGGTCTAGAAGAGGCAGAAAAGGTAGGAACCCAGGTTACGATCGCTGCCATGCTACTGTCGAGTGCGATCGCAACCGCGATCGCCATTTATACCAGTCGCGCGATCGCACATCCGATTGAAGCAGTTACTAAAGTAGTGACTCAAGCGAATGAGGAAGCTAATTTTGACCTGCAAGCTCCTGTCCTTACTCAAGATGAAGTTGGAGTATTAGCGATTTCCTTCAACACCCTCATTCAACGAGTTGCAAATTATACTCAAGAATTGGAGTTCGCTCGCCAGACTTTGGAAAGACGGGTAGCAGAACGGACTGAAGAACTAGAGGGAAAAAATCAGCAGCTAGAAGCAGTTCGTGCTCATTTGCAAGAACTGAATGCTGAGTTAGTGTCTCAAGCTGGTGAACTCAGCCACACTTTACACGATCTCCAGCAAACTCAAGCCCGTTTGATTCAAACGGAAAAAATGTCTAGCTTGGGTCAAATGGTAGCAGGAGTTGCCCATGAAATTAATAATCCAGTTAACTTTATCTACGGCAACTTGAGCCACATCAGCGAGTACACGCAGGATTTACTCGCGCTGATCGATCTTTACCAGCAACATTATCCCAATAGCGCCCCAGAAATCCAAGCTCAAATTCAAGCATTTGACATAGATTTTGTCGCTGATGATTTGCCGAAAATACTCTCTTCGATGAAGATGGGAACTGAGCGCATCCGTCAAATCGTGCTGTCTTTGCGAAATTTCTCTCGCTTAGACGAAGCGGACATGAAACCAGTTGACATTCATGAAGGAATTGACAGCACTTTATTGATTCTCAACCATCGCCTTAAACGCGGCATTGAAGTAACTAAGCAATATGGAGAGTTGCCTTTAGTTGAGTGTTATCCAGCACAACTTAACCAAGTATTTATGAATATCTTGAGCAATGGAATTGACGCCTTGCTTGAGCAAAGCCAGCAAACCAGCCCGCAGATTTTGATTCAGACGGAAATAGAAACAGAAAATCCCGGGTTTGTACGAGTGCGGATTAGAGATAACGGTCTCGGTATTCCCCCAGATATTCAAAACAAACTGTTCGATCCCTTCTTCACGACTAAGCCTGCGGGAAAAGGTACCGGGCTAGGACTGGCAATTTGCGCCCAAATTATGGAAAAGCATCAAGGCAAAATTGAGGTGAATTCGCAGCCGGGGAAGGGAACTGAGTTTGCACTGGTCTTGCCCAGCAAACATCCGAATGCGATCGCACTCAGCAGCCGCCTTGAGCTAGAGCAAGCCAACGGCAGACCCTAAGAGAGGTTTGGGTTATTCCGGAAGGTGCTATCCTCCACTGTAAGTGTGTTGTGTGTTGGAGTGGTTTAAAAATATGGTTTCATCCCCAAGCCGTCCTCAGCTCTCCAGTCCTGTGACTGAGGTAGAGCAACCAGGCATCCGGATTGGTAATAATCCTGCTTCCAGTTTCCTCGCGTTGCCAACGACTCCCCTGTTTGGCACCGATGGCATTCGCGGAAAAGCTGGAGAATTGTTGAGTGCATCCCTAGCCTTGCAAGTGGGCTTTTGGGCAGGTCAAGTGCTGCGGGCATCGGCAACCACCTCAGGGCCGGTGATTTTAGGGCAGGATTCTAGAAACTCTAGCGATATGCTGGCAATGGCGCTTGCCGCTGGTTTAACGTCAGCGGGACTGGAAGTGTGGAATCTAGGGCTATGCCCGACTCCCTGCGTGGCTCATCTCACCAGCGCCTCCCAAGCCGTAGGCGGGGTGATGATCTCTGCTAGCCACAATCCGCCAGAAGATAACGGAATCAAGTTTTTTGGATCGGATGGTACAAAGCTACCCCCCGCATTGCAGCAGGACATTGAAGCGGCTTTAAGAGGAAGGGCGAATTTCGCCACGTTGAATGGTAGCTGGGGACAGCATTATCATCGACCGGAGTTAGTGACAAATTATCTGGACTTGCTGAAGCGATCGCTCGCACCAGGGATCGGGCTAAAAGGGTTGCGAGTCGTGCTGGATCTGGCTTGGGGCGCAGCGGTTCATCTAGCACCAGCGGTGTTTCAAGAGATGGGGGCAGAAGTCATCTGCTTGCACGATCGTCCCGACGGCGATCGCATCAATGTAAATTGCGGTTCGACTCACCTCGGTTCCCTCCAGTCAGCCGTCAAGCAGCACGGTGCCGACTTAGGCTTTGCTTTTGATGGAGATGCCGACCGAGTCATGGCAGTCGATGCCCAAGGTCGTGTCGTTGACGGCGACTATATTCTCTATTTTTGGGGCAACACCCTGAGGCAAGCTGGACAGTTGCCTGGAGATTTGATCGTGGCGACAGTCATGGCAAATTTGGGCTTTGAACGCGCCTGGAAACAGCTAGGCGGTTCTTTTGTCAGGACAGCCGTCGGCGATCAGTACGTACAGGCGGAAATGCTCCGGACTGGAGGAAAGCTGGGCGGCGAGCAATCAGGACATATCCTCTGCCACCATTACAGTCTCACTGGAGATGGCTTGCTAACCGCTTTACATATAGCAGCACTGGTGCATAGCACTGGTCAATCCCTCTCGGAACTGATCGATGGAAGCTTTCAGACTTATCCGCAGCTGCTGCGGAATGTGCGGGTGGAAGACCGCGAAAAGAGACGGCGTTGGCAAGAGTGCGACGCTGTGACAAATGCGATCGCTCAAGCGGAAGCAGCGATGGGAGACCAAGGAAGAATTTTAGTTCGCGCCTCTGGCACCGAACCCGTCATCCGAGTTATGGTGGAAGCCGCCAGTGCCGACTTAACAAATCACTGGACAGAACAGCTGGTTCTCGCCGTCGAACAACATCTGGCGTGATTTTGAGAAAGAGATGCGTGGATAGGTGGATGCGATCGCTAATCCACGCATCTCAAATCATGTATGCCAAAATCGATGGGTACCGGCAGCTTCAAGCTCCCCCATGCCGAAATCAAAGCTAAAATCCAAAAAGTCTAAAAATACAAAACAGCAGTCTCAAACGCCAACCCTAAGTCTTAAGGAGCAGTTAGCCCAAAAGCGCAAGGCGCAGCTGGCGCGAAAAGAATTCACTCAATTTGCCTTTGCCAGCGTGGGGATTGCCGCCGTTCTTGCTATCTTCCTATTTCTCGCCGCTGGACCAAAAGCAGCCTTAGCCTCTTTAGCAATTCCGGCTCTGGGATTTTCCTACAAATATCCCCGTAAAGCCCTATGGGCATTCCTCCTTTACCTACCGATTAATGGCACCGTCACCTACTGGATTGGCGGCGGGAATCCTGTATTCCAGCTGGCTAAAGATGGAATCTATATTCCCGCATTGATTGCTCTAGTAAAGGACTGTCAAAGGAAAAAGCTACCCATCCTGATTTCCAAAGAGATCAAGCCGAGCTTGTACATTCTGTTAGTCTTTTCTGGGCTGACGCTGTTTCTTGTTAACGGCTTCCTACAATTTTCGGGCGGTAGGTCGGGACAACCCTTTTTGCAGGGAGTTTTGGGTCTAAAAGTTTTTCTGGGGTATGTTCCCCTGGCTTTTTGTGCCTACTATCTGATTCGGACAAAAAAGGAATTGCTCTTCCTGACACGAATGCATCTGGTTCTCGCCATCATCTGCTGTATCCTTGGCTTTATTCAGTACTCGATGCTGACTAGCGGTAGATGTGCTGGTACCAGAGGACTGGTTGCGGATGCTTTATTTAAGGCAACCCTGGATGCCAAGTGTTTTGTCGGTGGCGCTTTGGTTTACAGCCCGGAAGTCGGGATGATTCGCTTACCAGGTACGTTTGTCTCTCCTTGGCACTGGGCATGGTTCCTGATTTCCAACGCCTTTTTTACCTTTGCAACTGCCTTCTGTGACACTTCGTTTTTCTGGCGGATTGGTGGTTTAGTCGGTATGGCACTTGTCTTTGCCAATGCGGTGATTTCTGGTCAAAGAATTGCCCTGTCGCTGGTTCCCGTTGTCTTCGTACTGCTGCTGGTGCTTACAGGACAAGTAGCGAACCTCAAACGGTTTATCCCCGTTGGAGTCGGGCTAGGTGTGGTGTTGAGTATCGCCGCCGCTGCCAACCCAGCTTTAATTCAGGAGCGGATCGATAGTTTTGTCAGCCGCTGGAATGCTTCACCTCCCCAAGCATTTATTGTGGAGCAATTTAATTGGGCAATGAAGAAACAGCGGGGATTTTTGGGACGCGGTTTGGGAACGGCTACCAATTCCACCCGAATTTTTGGTGATGCAGCGCTGGTTGAAACTTACTACCCTAAGGTTCTATACGAAATTGGCCCGGCAGGCACGTTGGCGTTTCTAGTTTTCGTGACTTGCTTGACAGCGATTACTTTCAAAATTTACCGCTCGGTGAAAGACAAAAGTTTACGCAGTTTTGGTGCCAGTTTTTGGGTTTTGATTTTAGTGCTAAGTTATAACACTTACTGGTATCCCTTGGATACCGAGGTGGCAATTTATTACTGGTTTTTTGCCGGTGTTATTTTTAAATTGCCAGAAATAGATAAGCAGGAACAAGAGAAGCGATTGGCAGAGGAGGAAAATGATGAGGCTAAAACGAAGAAGAAAGGACGCCGCAAATCATCTGGAAAGCGTACTGTCGGCAAAACAAGCCCGGTACCTGCCACATAATTAAGGCAGCGATCGCTCAGTATTCAGCGATCGCTCACTATTCAATTGCATTTCGGAGCAGTAAACCGTGAAGCCTTTGATTTCGGTTATTATCCCCACTTACGGACGTGAAGAACCTTTGCGAGACACGCTCAAAGATGTCTTGCTGCAAGACTACCCAGCCTTTGAAGTGCTAGTGGTCGATCAAACCGCCACGCACCAGCCCGAAACTCAAGCGTATCTTGAGGAGTTGGCAAACAGCGGTAAAATTCGTTGGTTTCGCGTAGATTGGGCAAGCTTACCGGGTGCCCGAAATTATGCGGTACGGCGGGCAGTTGGGGAAATTGTGTTATTTCTGGATGATGATGTTCTGCTAAAGCCTGGATATTTAGAGGCTCATGCTCGCAATTATTTAGAGCGTCCGGAAGTGGGTGCGGTGGCAGGGCGAGTATTTGACCGGATGAAGTTGGAAGATTCCGGCAATAAGTTGACGATTGAGGATTTGCCCCCAGAAGCGATGGACCCTGGAATTGCCTGGTACCACATTGACTTAGTGCATACCGTGAAGCCGCAGCGCGTTCTGACTGCCAGAGGCTGCAATATGTCTTTCCGGCGAGAAATTTTTACGAAGCACGGACTGCATTTTGATGAGCGGTTTCGAGGGAGTGCGGTGCGCGAAGAGTCAGATTTTTGTCTAAGGTTGCGGCAGACGGGGTATCAGATTTGGTACGACCCCGATGCTGATTTAGTTCACCTAGGAGAAGAAACTGGCGGCTGTCACGATATTAGTACGCGATCGCTCCAGTACCAACTTACCTTCTATCACAACCACTTTCTATTAGGCTTCAAAAACCTCACCCCAGCTCAATGTCTGCGATTCTTTGCCAAGCTATTTGACTGTCACGTTTTAGGTCATCCCCCTTGTTACAAAAGCGGTTCTCCCATCAAAATCCTTAGTCGCGGTGTTTCCTACACTCTCGGATTCTTTAAAGCATTGGGTACAGTTATTCAATCTAACTGGGCAGATGGTCAAATATACACCCAGCTCGACAAAAAGGAGGCGTAGCTATGGAAAATAAAACAACACCCGATCTTCATGTGCTTCCCCTTTTTCTAAAAGCTTTGCTCATTCTCTCTTTGGTTTTAGGCATTTTTTTGAGGTTTTATCACCTCGACCAAAAAATTTATTCAAATGATGAGACTTTTAGCACCACCTACATATTCGGTCAACGATTCTTAGCGGTTGATGATTCGGTAGTTGGAGTTGACGAGCTACAGAAGTATCAGTGGATAAATCCTGATATAAGTTTCAATCAATCTATTCAAAGATTGGTATTAGAACCCTATGTATTTCCACCTGTTTTTTCAGTGGGAATGCGAATCTGGTCAGAATTGGGAACCCATATATTTAGTAATCCGTTAATCATTCAAAGAAGCTTTTCAGCATTTATTAGTCTTTTTGTTTTAGTAGGTATTTATTGGCTATGTTGGGAATTATTTGAATTTCACCTTGCCGCCTGGATCGCCACAGCTCTAGTCGCTGTCTCTCCATTTCATTTACAATATGCTCAAGTGGTGCGACCGTATAGTTTACTGGCAGTCGTCACTTTATTATCCAGCGCGGCTCTTTTGAGAGCGATGCGAACCAAGACAAAACTTAGTTGGGTAATATATGGAATAACTGCTATTGGTGGTTTATATTCTAATGTACTATTTGGATTTGTTTTAATTGCACACGGGGCCTATGTTTTTCTTACCGAAAGATTTCGATTTTACAGAAATTTAATATGTTATCTACTTGCCTCGGCTTGTAGTGGATTAATTTTTTTGCCGTGGTTTTATCTTTTTATGGCATCGGGTATGTCTTCGTATTCAGTCGATCAGGTATCAAGCCGCATCCCTTTGCTATCACTGATTAAGGTCTGGATAGACAATATAGTAACTACTTTTGTTGATTTTTACGATCCTTGGGCTGGTCTTACTCAAAATTTACGATATTTACAATTATTTTTTACTCCTTTAATCTTAATAATTACTGGCTTTTCTTTTTATCTACTTTTCAAAAAAAATCCAGAACGGGTATGGTTATTTATTTTGACATTAATTGGGATGACAGGGATCCTACTAATGCTCAAAGATATAATTACCGGAGGTTCTATTTCGACCCGTTTTAGATATTTAATTCCTACTGTTTTAGGTTTAGAAATAGTAGTTTCGTACTTTTTAGCTAATTGGTTAAGTTCCAAACAATCTTGGCAAAGAACATTTGGAAAAGTAGCAGCATCAGCCATACTTATAAGCGGAATTATATCCTGTGGAATCATTGCTCAAACTCCTTCCTGGTCGGCTTTTGGAAGCCCACACTATCCAGCGGTAGCTCGTACAATCAACCAAGCAACTCGTCCTCTAGTAATTACTGATAATTTAGGCCGTGCATTCACGATTAGCTATCTACTAGATTCAAAAGTGCAGTTTAAAATACTGACTAAAAAAGCTAACACAGTCAATGTACCAGACGGTTATAGCGATGTGTTTTTATTGGAAGTGTCTAAAGGACTGCTTCAGAAACTCAAGCAAGAGCAGAACTATAAAATAGAGCCTGTTTTGGTAGCACAGAATAATTCACCTAAAATACAGGATATTTGGCGTTTAGAAAAAAATTAAAGCTAATAGCCGAAACCTAAAAATTCAAAAATAGTTCTTGATATTCGCAATGAAAATTTTAGTTGCCAGTCACACTTATATCGTTGACCTCAACTGCGAGAAACTAAGGGCGTTAGCTCAACTGGAACCCGGAATTGAAGTAACTGTCGTTGTGCCGCGCCAGTGGCAACCTGGGGGTGTTCAAAATAAGACGATTGAAACTCAGCTGCGTCAAGAAGGCTCTTTTCAAATCGTGCCAGTTTCTAATTTCAGCCAGAACAACCAGGGAATGCTTACCTTTGGGGCTGACTTGATTTCTTTGTTGCGCCAGTTTCGACCCCAGATTATTCAAGTGGAACAGGGTTCAAAAGCTTTAGGTTATGCTCAGCTGATTACGCTCAATCGACTGTTGGGGCTGAAGGCAAAAAATGTGTTTTTTACCTGGTGGAACTTACCCTACGAACTAAAATTTCCGGTTTCCTTGCTAGAAGCTTATAACCTACGACACACTCACGGACTGATTGCTGGAAATCAAGATGGTGTGGATATATTGCGGCAGCGTGGCTACGACGGCCCTAGCAAGGTGATGCCGCAGCTGGGTGTAGATGAGAGATTGTTCTCACCAACACCGCAGCCAGAATTGGCAGCAAAACTGGGCATTCAACCGGATGAATTTGTAGTCGGGTTTGTGGGGCGGTTTGTGGAAGAAAAAGGTCTGCTGACGCTGTTGCAAGCGTTGAAAGGCTTGCAGTCACGCCCCTGGAAATTGCTTTTACTCGGTCGCGGCCCCTTGCAATCGGTACTACTAGAACAAGCCGCTGAGGTGGGGATTAAAGATAAATTGATTTTGGTGGAAAGCGTTCCTCATGACGCAGTTCCCTGCTATATCAACCTGATGAATACGCTAGTGTTACCTTCAGAAACAACTTATAAGTTTAAAACTTTGACTGCCGCTGGTTGGAAAGAACAGTTTGGTCATGTGCTGATTGAAGCGATGGCTTGCCAAGTTCCTGTAATTGGTTCTGATTCCGGGGAAATTCCGCACGTCATTGGAGATGCGGGGTTAATCTTTCCAGAGAAAGATGCAGCAGCTTTGCAAAATTGCCTGGGGCAATTGATGGAACAACCAGATTTAGCCCAGAAGTTGGGTAAGCTGGGTTATGAACGAGCGATCGCGCAATATACAAATATTGCATTAGCCAAGCAGCAATTAGATTTTTATAAACAGTTAGTCAAGAGTCAGTAGTCCTTAGCAACTGACACCTGACGCCTGACAAACAAAATGAAAATTCTACAAATTGTCCCTTCAATTTCTTTAGTTTATGGGGGTCCCAGTCAGATGGTTCTGGGGCTATCGGAGGCACTGGCGTCTGAAGGGGTGGAGGTGACGGTACTAACAACAAATAGCAACGGAGATGTCGGTCAGCCACCCTTGGATGTGCCTCTCGACCGTCCGGTGGAACAAAACGGCTATCAAGTGCGTTATTTCCCCTGTTCCCCGTTCCGACGCTATAAGTTTTCCCTAGATTTGTTGCGCTGGTTAGCAGGACACGCGGCTGAATTTGATTTAGCTCATATCCACGCTTTATTTTCGCCTGTAAGCACGGCGGCAGCGACTGTGGCGAGATCGCGTCATTTACCCTATTTAATGCGTCCTCTGGGGACGCTAGACCCCTCAGACTTACGCAAGAAGAAGCAGTTGAAGCAGATTTACGCGGCACTGCTAGAACGTCCCAATTTAGCAGGTGCGGCGGGAATTCACTTCACCAGCCCCCAAGAAGCTAAGATTTCCGAACGCTTCGGAACTTCAACGCCGGATGTGGTAATTCCCTTAGGCGTAAAGCAGCCAGCAATCCTCCCGAAAGGTCAAGCTAGAAGGAAATTAGGCATTCCGGAGACTCAGCCTTTGCTGCTGTTTATGTCTCGGATTGACCCGAAAAAAGGGCTAAATTTACTGATTCCAGCCTTGGAAAAACTTTTAGAAGAGGGTGCTGATTTTCACTTTGTGCTGGCAGGTGGAAATCCGCAAGATCCAGCTTATGAGAACAAAATTCGAGAACAGTTGCAAGCGTCACCTTTACGCGATCGCACTACTATAACCGGATTTGTAACTGGTGAGTCGAAAACTGCCTTCCTACAAGATGCCGATGTATTTGTCCTCCCTTCTTACTACGAAAACTTTGGCATTGCTGTAGCAGAGGCGATGTGTAACGGAACCCCGGTAGTAATTTCTGACCAAGTTTATATCTGGGAGGAAATTCAACAAGCGGAAGCTGGCTGGGTTTGTGCCTGCGATGTAGGTAGTTTAACTGAACAATTGCGCGAGGCCCTGGCTGATGCTTTGGAACGACAGCGGCGGGGAATCAATGCCCAAGAATACGCTTTGAAAAATTACAGTTGGAAAGCGATCGCTCAAACAACGATTAAAGCTTACCAACAAATTCTTACAAGCAAAAGTAGTAGCGCGTCCAGTCTAATTTAGTGGGCTTACTCAGACCTGAAAAGCTTGAAATGTAAGCTTTCGGGCATTTGTTTAACCAAGCATTCTAGGCTAGACGCGCTACTACTAATAAGCGGCGTGACCTAACGCCAAACCAGCAACAAGCATTCCTAGAACTAGGAAAGGTTGAGCGCTTGCCTGATATTTCACATCATTTTTCAGGGGATCGCGCAGAAAATACATATCCTGAAAAGTGATTTGGGGGATGATGAGTAATATCAAGATTGCCGCATAAAGATTTTGGTGGATGCTTATCAAATACGCGGCAATTCCAGCTTGAAAGATATCGATCATCAGCACGCATATCCATGCAGCCGTGCTAACGCCAAACATCACCGGAAGCGATTGTAGACCGAGTTGGCGATCGCCTTCAACACTCTTGAAGTCATTCACTACGGCAATTCCCAACCCCGCCAAACTGTAGAACAGCGTCAGAAGCATAATCGTAGGGTTTAACTCCCCAAACAGCGCGTGACCAGTCCACCAGGGGAGAGCAATGTAACTCGCACCAAGTGCGTAATTACCCAGCCATCCATTTTTCTTCAGCTTCAGTGGCGGCGCAGAGTAAATATAGGCGAGGAACGTACCGCCCAAAGCAATGCAGGTGATGGTAGGAAAATCATGCCCCGCCCATCTATCTAAAACGTAGGAAAGCCCTAACCCCGCAAATAACAGTACCAAAATTTGCGTCACCACTTGGGGAACAGAAATGGCACCAGAGGGAATCGGACGGTAGGGTTCGTTAATCGCGTCGATATCGCGATCGTAAAAGTCATTTAAAGTTTGGGTATACCCAACTAAAATAGGTCCCGACAGCAGCATACAAGTAGCGGCTTTCAGGACATTTTCCAACGTCCAAGTGTATTCACCCGAAGAAGCCGCACCGCAGACAACGCCCCAAATCAAGGGAATCCAGGTAATCGGCTTCATCAACTGCAAGCGAATTTTCCAGATAGAAGTCTCGCCAGGAGCCGCACCTTTCATGCCCAGCAGTTGCCGAGTTTTCGCACTCCGCTCAGATGGGTTGTTATCGGTTGTTTGTTGTTTGTCGGTTGTCATTTGCTAATGGGTAATAGGTAATAGGTAATGGGTAACGGGTAATGGTCATTCTCAAGGACCTATTACCCATTACCAATTCTCAATGACCAATTAGAACGAAATCGCCAAGTAACTATTTTGAAATTTAGCGCCTTTGACGGGTTGACCGCTCAACTGGGGGGGTAAGGAGATATTGCGCCGCTGATCTCCGGCTTCGATGGTGACTTCAGGGCCGTATTGGGTGAGTTTTACCTGCTTTTTATCAAAACCAGGCAAGAATAGACGTACCTGACGAGCTGGAATGTCAATCTCGATAGGTTTGGGCAGCCCCGATACTTGACGCAAATCCGGGAGGGCGTCGATTAGCGGTTGCCAGTCACCCGGTGGTGAGCTGGGAAGGGAGCTGACTGCAAGAGGGGTAAAGTTTGCCGAAATGGCTTCTGTGTCCGACTCTTGGTTGAGCAGAACGCCTCCCACGGTCAGTCCGACTTGTTGGGCACTGCCCCAAAAATACTGGGCAGTTGCAACAGCAGTTGGCGCACTCGTCGTCACCAAATAGGCAGCAACGCGGTTAGGATCAGCAACGGCTGCTCTCCCTCGCTCCAGCAGATTGTTCACCTCATTGGTGGGCTGTTGGGCAAAGTTATCCCCACTCCATGACACATTGAGAACAGCGCTGCTAATGGGTTGAATGAACGGCGAAACAGTTCTCCACAGGTCGGAATCTTCCACGACTTTTCGGAACCGGCGAATATACCAGCTGAGTATCTCTGGCATCCCCAGCATCCGTAGGGTAGTCTGGTCGCCGCTGCCGTCGTAGATGATTACGTCATACTTGCCACTGGCTTCGTACTCGCGGATGGCGTTGAGAGCCAGGGCGCTGTCCATCCCTGGCAGAACGCCCAACTCCTGACCGTAGACATTTTTCAGCAGAGGCGTCCGTAGATACTGCGCTTCCAGTTTTTTGACTTCTTCCCAGCTGCGTTCGAGTAGCACGGCAGACTGGAACTGTACTACCTGTAAATTTTGCTCCAGTTCCTGGGGATCAGGGCTAGGGGACGCCCCCAGGAGCAATCCGAGGGTGGGGCCGGGGTCTTGTCCGGCAAGTAGCACTCGCGCTCCCTTGCTTGCCAGTTGTTTGGCGGCTGCGATCGCGACTGTGGTGCGACCCGTGCCGCCTTTGCCCAAAAACGTTAAAATCAGGGCCATCTGTTCTTATTGTGCGGGTTTCAGTTCATCTTCAAAAAACCAAGTGGTCGAGTTGTCGTCAAATTGCACGACCACCCCAACGCCACTACCATCCGTCATTTTGTAGCCTTTGATGGTGCCGACTTTCCCCAGTTTATTAACAACGGCGGGAGAAACCCTGTCTCTGAGGCGGTATACTTTTACTTTCTGACCGATCTCCATTGCTGCTCCGATGCAAATGAACCATTCCGAATCATTCCACAGTTTAGGGCAAAACCTCGGAGATTGGTTTGATCGAGCAGTGGCGAACCGAAGGTCGTCCTCTTAGGACATCGCTTTCTTTTGGTTCAGCTCACCTCTGAATCAATACCCAGGGACGGTATTTAGACCCAAACTCTTTGCTCTACCGCTTTGGCGTAGCACCAAGATGACCTTGAGGCTGCTAAGCTTTACCCCGGCAGAAGCTGCCACTCGCAAAACTTCTGCTTGTATTGCAGCAAATTTCCTATATCATCTTTAACTTAATAGACTAGACTTGTTACGAAATCCAAACAAATGCCAAAAATTGACAATGGGAACTCTAAGGTTTGACTCAGCTTCATAGGAAAAAATGGCTTCGTGCTTTGGTTGTGAGAGAGTAGTGGGATTTGTTGAAGTCGATGAAAGCAGTTGTTCGCAAAGCTGGCACGGTGAGGCGTTGGCTTCCGGTTAATGACCTGTGGTGGGCAAAGCTAGATTTGTTGAGAACCCTGGTGCGGCGGGATTTGGAAGCGCGATATAAGGGTTCAGTTCTAGGCAATTTTTGGCCTTTAGTTAATCAGCTGTCGCAGTTGCTGATTTATACCTATGTTTTCTCAATTGTCTTGCAGGTAAAGCTAACTTTAAAGGGTTTACCAGCGAACAATATTACCTATGGTTTATGGCTATTTGCGGGGTTGCTTCCCTGGCTTGCATTTACGAGTGGGCTTACCCAAGCAGCAAGTTCGGTGGTGGGACAGCCAAACTTGGTCAAGAAGGTAGTGTTTCCGCTGGCGTTGTTACCGCTTGTACCGATTTTATCGACATTTATTGAAAGTTCATTTGGCTTGATGGCGTTGATTCTGTTAGTGGCGGTGTCGGCTGGAACTCTACACACGACGTTGGCACTGTTGCCCCTGATTTGGCTACCGCAGTTGTTGTTAACCGCTGGCTTGGGTTATTTAGTGGCAGGACTGACGGTGTTTTTGCGAGATATTCCTCAAACGCTGGGAGTTATCTTAAACCTCTGGTTCTACGTAACACCGATTATTTATCCAGCATCAGCGATTCCGGAGGAATGGCGAGGTTGGGTGTTTTGGTTAAATCCGATGACAGCGATCGCAGAGGTTTATAGAGATTTGGTGCTAGTCGGAGAAATAAAACACTGGGGAGAGTGGAGTGCTGTAGCGGTGGTTTCTCTGGTAGTGTTTTTTGCAGGGTTATCATTATACAAAAGATTGCGTCCGGCGTTTGCTGATGTACTCTAGATTCTGATTGAGTCTGCGATTTGTGGTGTTTGAAGCAGTGGCGTAATGAGTGAGATTGCAATTTCGCTGAGAAATGTTTCTAAGTGCTTTAAGCGCTATGAGCGACCTGTAGACCGGCTCAAGGAGTTGTTGTTGCCGGGAAAGAGTAGAGCAGATGAATTTTGGGCACTACGTGATATTAACTTGGAAGTGCCAAAGGGGCAAGCTCTAGGGATTGTGGGGCGCAATGGTTCTGGGAAAAGTACGTTATTGCAGATTATTGTCAGAACGATAACACCCACTACTGGAGAGGTCAGGGTCAATGGACGGATTTCAGCTTTATTAGAACTCGGCAGCGGATTTAACCCTGAATTTACAGGAAGACAAAATGTATTTTTTAACGGACAACTACTAGGGTTAGAGCGAAAACATATAGAAGCAAAATTTGATGAAATTGCTGCATTTGCTGATATTAGTGATTTTATGGAGCAACCCGTTAAGACTTATTCCAGTGGAATGTTTGTGAGGCTAGCATTTGCAGTTGCTATTAGCGTTGAGCCTGACATTTTTATTGTAGATGAGGCTCTAGCAGTTGGCGATGAAGCTTTTCAGCGAAAGTGTTTTGGACGTATTCAAGCTCTTCAGGAAAGAGGTGTAACCATCCTTTTTGTTTCACACTCAGCACCTTCAGTTATAGGCTTATGTAGGTCAGCAGTTTTACTAGATAAAGGAGAGGATCTGCTAGTAGCAACACCTAAGACAGTAATTTCCAACTATCAAAAATTGATATATGCACCTGTAGATGAAGCAGAAAAAATTCGAGAAAACATCCGGAATGGGAAGCATTTTATAAAAAATGAAAAAAATGAAATTTTATTAGAAGCCAGTCAAGAAGAATTAGAGTATAAAACTTCAAGCCAAACTAAAAACGATGATTTTTATGAGACCTACGATCCGAACCTTATTCCAAAAAGTACCTTGTCGTATGTATCTTGTGGAGCGTTTATTGAAAAACCTTATGTTACTACTATAGAAGGTAGGCGAGTAAATTTTCTAAAAAGAAGAAAAGAATACATTTATACTTACTCAGTAAAATTTCTGGAAAAGATACATAGAGTTAGGTTCGGAATGGTAATTAAAACAATTGAAGGATTTGAATTAGGAGGAGCAGCATCTCACACAATAGATAAGCCAATAGAATACGTAGATAAAGGCAAAGAACTCCAAGTCAAGTTTAGATTTTCCTGTTATCTACAACCAGGAGTATATTTTTTAAATGCAGGAGTTTTGGGTAGACTAAATCACTCTGAAGTCTTTATTCATCGTCTAGTTGATGCAGCAATGTTTAGAGTGCACCCAGAAGAATCAGATACATCAAGATCGGGCTATGTGGATTTCTGTGTTGAATCACAAATTTTATCATTTAATTGTGTTGTGGAAGAATAAAAAATTGCCTAAAATAGTTGTTTGTCTAAATTCATTAGTTCACTCTCAATCTCATGCGGGAAAAACTCAGGCAAATAAAAATACCCGTAATTTACACTTTTGCACGTTCTGGCGGCACATTAATTAATCGCTGCTTAGGATGTATATCTGGTAATATTATTCTCTCAGAAGTTAATCCTTATGCTTCACTTGTTCCGATTGAAGTTCAAGCACATGACTGGTTTAAATTAGTTTCGTCTAGTGATTTCTCTGATTTTAGCAAGAGAACATACGCAGATAAAATCCGCTTACTATCAGAAGCAGCCCGACAGCAGGACAGCCACTTAATCATTCGTGATTGGACAACTATAAATTTTCTAAATAAAGCAAGTGATGACTATACACCCAGTATGGTTCTGGAGCAAGAACTATATCTAGAGCGATATAGATTTAATATCTATCCTATAGTCTTAGCACGTCGGTCTGCTGATGTTTATGAATCTTTGACTCGCACATTCAAAAATTTCCACAATTTATCAATCAAAGAATTTGGGAATTGTTACCTGGCTTATGTGCAGAAAGTTTTAACATATCCATTATTTCACTATGAAAATTTTTGCCTAGAGCCACAAAAAGAGTTGAAACGAATGTGTGATGTTCTTGGTGTCAACTATAGTAATGCTTTTGTAACTGAATTTAGCAAATTTACTTATTGTACGGGAGATAATACTTTATTTAAACAATCTAGAGGCGCTCAACTAAGCAAAATAACTGTAATGGAAAGTAACCAAGAATCTGAGTCATACATTGCAGCAAGTCTAGATGAAAATTGTCAGCAAGCAGATAGGTTGTTGGGTTATGAAAATATGGAAATAGAAAAACAAGTCCATGCTTTTTGGAGAATAGTTGAGGTTCGCGACCAAGCCCTCACAAAAGCTAACGATCTAAGACATCAGACTCAGGTAGAATTGGAGCAGCTCCAATCTCAGCTCCAGCAGACTCAAGCTGAGTTAGAGCGATCGCAGTCTCATCTCCAACAAAGCGAAACCGACCGCATAGAACATTTAACTGTAATTGAGCAATTATCTGAGCAACTCCAACAAAGCGAAGCCGATCGTGCCGCCCGTTTAACGCTAATCGAACAATTGTCTGAACAATTGCAGCAGACTCAGACGGAACTGGCGCTATCACAGGCTCAACTCCAGCAGACTCAGACGGAACTGGCGCTATCACAGGCTCAACTCCAGCAGACTCAGACGGAACTGGCGCTATCACAGGCTCAACTCCAGCAGACTCAGACGGAACTAACCCAGTCGCAGAGTATTATCCAAGCAATGGCAAGGAGTAAATTCTGGAAACTTCGGACAATACTGTTCCGCTTAAAGAAAGTAATTGGGTTGCCAACAGATGCCTGATTTGGAGTAAATACAATTTCATCTAGATTAATTTCTTCTAGTGACTAACCTAGGGGCTTAAATATGAGGAAAATCAAGTCAGTTTTGCGGATTGCTGTAGATATGACTCCTATTCTCTCTAACGGTGAAAATGGAGGATCTAAAGTTTTAGTGTTAACCTTATTTAAACGACTGCAAACCTTAGCCCCTAACTATAAGTTCTTTCTACTTACAGCTCCTTGGAATCATGAAGAGTTAATTGAATATGAAAATAAAAATACTAAATGTATATTGATTGAACAGTTGGGAAATGTAACTAATGCAGAAGAACAAGTTTTACCAAATAAATTTACTAGATTTGGGGCAAAAATTGTCAAAAAAATCCAAAAAGAGTGGGGAAATATTTTCCCTACAAAAACGTTTCTAAAAAATCATAAAATAGATTTACTATTTTGCCCATTTTCTGCGCCAAATTTTGCAGAAGATGGTATTCCTACAGTTGCAATTGTTTATGATTTACAACATCTAGATTATCCAGAATTTTTTACAGAGGACGAGAGACTACGTCGCGATCAATTTTTCAGCAATCTCTTGAAACTAGCAGAAAAGATTGTCTGTATATCTGAATTTAGCCGCCAATCATTCATTCAAAAGCTTAATGTTTCAGCCAAAAAACTAGATGTTGTACATATTTCTATTTATGACCGATGGTCTGGGTTACGTGAAGAAACCGAAAAGCAGTATCTGCAAGAACTGGAATTAAAAGATTGTAATTACGCTTTTTACCCTGCTAACTACTGGCCTCATAAAAACCATCGTATGCTTTTAAAAGCCTACCAAATGTATCATCAACAGTTTTCAGGTCAACATTTAGATTTGGTTTTTACTGGAGCGCTTGAACGGGAAGAAAAAGAACTACGCGAGATTGTTGCCAAGATGAACCTTAGCGATCGCGTACATTTTCTTGGTTATTTGAATGAAGAAGCTTTGGAAGCTGTCTGGCGTGGCTGTAAATGCTTGGTTTTTCCCTCTCTTTACGAAGGTTTTGGGATTCCTGTTTTGGAAGCAATGGGATTCGGCAAACCAGTACTTTCCAGTACCGCAGGTAGTTTACCAGAGGTTTGCGGTGATGCCGTCCTCTACTTTGATCCTGAGAGACCCGAAGAAATAGCACAGTGTCTAGCAAAAATTACCAGTGATACAGAGTTAGTGAATGAATTAGTATCCAAAGGATACCAGCGCTTGAAATTTTTCGATTGTGACAAAATGGCACATCAGTATCTTGACATTTTTAAAGCTATGATTTGAAAGATGTCACTTGAAAATAGGCTTGATTTACATGACAAAGTTTTTTTTGAAATACAGTTCAAAACTTGAATTAGTTTATCATGATATGCTAAGAGAGTTTTTAATATGTTGGTCAGAAGGATAGTAATATATAAAAAGAAAAAAGAGAACACCAATTTTTAATAATTTAATTACGGGTTTAAATATAACAAACATATGTTAGAGCCTTATGCACTTCACGCTCAAAGAAAATTATAATTTCCTCTTTCCGCAGTTAGTCCTAAGCCTCTAGTTTTGTATCAGGAAGTAGCCTGTGAGTTTACGATTCAGCGTTGTTACCCCCTCATTTTGTCAAGGTCGTTTCATTGACCGTACCATCCAGAGCGTTTTAGCGCAAGGGATCGCAGATATGGAATACGTTATCTGTGATGGAGGTAGCAAGGATGAGACAATAGATATCTTAAAACTGTATAGTGACAAAATTCGTTGGGTATCAGAACCAGATAAGGGTCAGGCTGATGCGGTGAACAAAGCGATCGCTATGACAACAGGTGATATTATTGCCTGGATTAATTCTGATGATGTTTACTACCCTGGAGCTTTCGAGGCAGTCAAAAGAATATTTGAAGCTAACCCCACCGTTCAGATCATATATGGTGATGCTGACCATATTGATGAAAAAGACGAGATAATAAATTCTTATCTGACTGAACCTTGGAATTATGAACGTTTGCTTGAGACTTGTTATCTGTGTCAGCCAGCAGTATTCTTTCGGCGTAGTCTAGTAGAAAAGTATGGAAATTTAGATGCTTCCTTGAATTACTGCATGGATTACGAACTGTGGCTGCGTTATGGTAAGCAAGTAGATTTTTATTATCTGCAAACAAAATTAGCAGGCTCACGGCTCTATAAAACCAACAAAACTCTTGGTCAAAGACTGGCAGTTTGCACGGAAATTAACGATATGATCCATCGGGAGTTTGGCTTTGTCCCGACCAATTGGATTTTTGGATATGCACATGCCAAAATTGAAGAGACCAAAGGATTAGATAGAACCGATCCTGTTCAAAATAAACAATTTGTCAAAGAATTAGTTTTTACTACTCTCTGGGCATTTTGGCACTGGAAAACGCGGATTCCACCCCGTGCATTAGTAACGCTTGCTAGTTGGTGGGTTGGAGCTAATCCTGTATTGGGTGGAAATAGAACAGTAAAAGTGACTAAAAATTCTATCAAATCTATTTATAAGTTTTTGGTTAGTCCTCTTTACAATCGGTTGAGAAATGAAATCCTTCAAGAAATAGAACAGAAGATTGAAATCGAGCGCATCAACCAAACTCAAAAAAATCAAGATTTAACTCAGGAGTTGCATCGAATTAATCAAGCTTATTTGGAGTTACAAGTTAAGCTTTCTCAACAAGTGGGAGATCAAATGGTAAATATGTATAAGCTGATTACTGAAACTAAGGATGAATGGAGCCATGAAAAAATAAACGATGAGATTATTGAAAAACTAAATAAAATCAATCAGAGCATAGAAGGTTCAAAAATTGAGCGAGATAATCCAGAATAATTCATATCCTAAAGTTAGTATTGTTACTCCTTCATACAATCAGGGTAAATTTATAGAAAAGACTATTCTGAGTGTTTTATGCCAAGATTATCCAAACTTGGAATATATTGTAGTTGACGGTTTGTCTACTGACGAAACCCTGGACATCATTCGCAAGTACGAACATCGTATAAATAAGATAATCCTTGAAGCGGACAAAGGTCAGACTGATGCCCTGAATAAAGGATTTAGATTATGTACAGGGGAGATACTTGCCTATCTTAATTCTGATGATTGTTATGCCGCTAAAAATGTTGTTTCTAAAGCTGTAGATTATTTTAAGGAATATCAGGGATTTGATGTAATTTATGGCCAAAGAAATATTATTGATGAGTTTGGTAAACTCTTAAATTTTCACCCCTATAGACCATTTTCTGAGCCTGATTTTTATTTAAGTGATTATATTCCTCAAGAATGTACTTTTTGGACAAAAAGAATATTTGAGAAAGCAGGCGCATATATTAATGAAGAATTTGACTTTGCAATGGATTATGAGCTGTTATTGCGATTTCTGAAGTTGGGTGCTAAATTCTTGTCTGTAGAAGATGTCTTTGGTCTTTTTAGATATTATCCTGCTCAAAAAACTAGCGATCGTTGGCATTCACACGGATTACCTGAAATAGCTAAACTTCACAAAATGTACTTAGGCAGATATATTGAAGAAACAGAAATGCTTAATTATAACTATGAATATTTATTTAATATAAATCCAAGTATTTATCCAGAAGCATTTGCATTTTATCAGCGTTTTTGGTGGATGGTAATCGAACATAAAATTGAAATTTTCAACAACCTTGCACTTGATACGTGGATGCTTCAATAAAAGGAAATAACTGGCTCTATGTTGTATCTGAGTAAATGCAGCTCTATAGACTTTTAGGAGAACTAAGATTAGCATAATCCTAGTAAGGAGATAATCAAATGGTTAGGATAAGCAGGATAAGAAGTTGGTTGAAAAAACCAGTATTTGTAATCTTTTTTTGCGCTGTTTTTCTGACCAGCGTCATAGGGTTTATTCTCATCAAAATTGAGCAAGCTCACCTAGAAAACTATTCTTACTTCTATGATGCTGTCTCCTACTCTCTAGATAACGCTCGTTTACACGTCCGTTTAGCAAATGAAGGACGTTTTACCCTAGCTATGCAAGAATGGCTGGGCAACAAAAGACATCCATTACGCACAGTGCCATTGCTCCTTTTTGCTCCTAGCTTGTTAGCTAGTAATGTAGGTCATATGGCTACTGTGTTGCCCATGCTCTTCATCTTTTTAGGGCTGCTTGGTTGGACAGTTTACCGCCGAACTGGTTGCACTCCCTACGCGCTCACCTGTATGGCTCTATTCTGTGCAATACCAGGAATATTTCATCCGGGGCTTGGCTTAGGTGCTTACTGGTTGGATTTGCCAGCTGCTTTCCTTGTTGGAGGGGCAGCTTTGTGCCTGTTAAACTCTTCTGAAGGGCGGAGTTTGAAGTGGCTGGTTGGCTTTGCTGTACTAGCCTCATGTGCTGTTCTTAGCCGCTATATAGCCGCAGCCTATGCTTTTGTAATCTGTGTACCTGTCTTAGGGGGCTACCTCATTCAGCGATGGTGGCGCGAGGGCGCTCCTGTAAAGACAATATTGTTGCCACTTAGCGTAATCAGTGTCACAACTGGTGTGTTAGCTGGATACTTCTTAATTTTCCACCTTAAGAGCAACCTACAGTATTACACGGTCTATGGATATGCTTTGAATCAGAGCTTACTAGGATCAATTACTTTTGTCATCCATTTTTTAGTGGGCTACTTCTTTGGAATTCCCGGGATTTTTATTCTTAGTGCTATTTGTTTAGTTAATTTAGTTTTATTCTGGAAAGATGTAAGCCAAAACTGGAAAGACTTGATAATTTCAGTCTGGTACGCCAGTGCCGTTATTCTTTTCTTAGTTCTTGTACTCCGTGCAGGGGAGGGTGGACATGCTACTATGTATGCGGTGCCCTTGGTATTTTTTGCCGTTGTATCACCTGTTACTATTAGCCAGAATTGGTCAAGCCATAAAGTCTTGGTGCGGCTGTCAGCTATATTAATTGCTGTAGCACTTTTGTTAGGAGGACGTGCGGCTCTAGACAACTATTCGCTTGCCACGCATCCCTCTCCTGAAGCTAAAGAACAAAAAGCACTTGATGTTGCCCTAGCTCAAGAATTGATTAGAGCAGGAGGTTCAGTAGTTTTTTGTTCTTATTTTGACGAATATACCGTCATACCTGTCATGGAAACGTTTTACCGCTATGGGAAATTACCCTTAGCAGCTAAAAAACTTTTTACTGTCCACGAATCCTACTGGTCAGGCTTTTATCCCAACCTTTCTGCAAACGCTCTGACAGAGATTGTTTACGCTAATACTACTAAAGAAGTTGATATTGCTGTGGTGTTTAATGACCCAGTGCGGGCAGATACGAATACCAAGTGGCAGGGTAAACCCAGCCCCAAAACCCGTTTAGTCGCTAAATATGTAGCAGAGCAGATACGCAACGATCCGAATTGGAAGCGAGTTTTCGTGCTAGAAAATTCACACTATGGTACTTTGGCGGGCTATCGCAATCTCACAAGGTAGTTTTCAGGTGCAACCTTAGCAAAAGTAAAACTTTGTTAGGTTCACTTTTTATTTCCGCTTATAACAGAAAACCCTCGATGCTTGAGTTAGTTTCTTATTCAAAAACTACAGAGATTAGCGTGAAAGGAATCATTCTTGCTGGTGGTAAAGGGACACGTCTTGCCCCATTGACGGAAGTAACTAATAAGCACTTGTTGCCAGTCGGGAAAGAACCCATGATCTGGCATTCAGTTAAACAACTAGCAAGTTCAGGTATCACAGATATTTTAATAGTGACTTCCACCAACCATATGGGGGATGTTGTGAATTCTTTAGGATCGGGAAAACGATTTGGCTGTGAATTTACATACCGAGTCCAAGAAGAAGCAGCAGGCATTGCTGACGCTTTATCCCTAGGGGAGCAATTTGCACAAGGAAAAAAAATAGTTGTGCTACTAGGTGATAATATTTTCGAGTATTCCATCCGTCAGCACGTTGAAGCTTTTGCGGAACAAACTGAGGGAGCTAGAGTTCTTCTCAAGGAAGTGGGAGATCCAGAACGATTTGCGATCGCAGCTCTTGATGAAAAGCAAATTATTAAAATTGAAGAAAAACCTACAGAACCCAAGACTAACTATGCTGTTGTCGGTTGTTATATGTACGATTGCCAAGTGTTTGATTTGATACGTAAGGTTCAGCCCTCCGAGCGGGGAGAACTGGAAATTACTAATATTAACGAACTCTATCTAAAACAGGGGCAGTTGCAATTCAGCTTTGTAAATGGACGCTGGATGGATGCAGGAACTTTCAATTCATTCAATGAAGCTAACAATCTCATGTTGTTAAATAATAATCAAATCTTGTACGACATCTGAGGTTAGGTAAAAAAATATGCCTCATATATCTGTGGTTATTCCTGTTTATAAAGCTGAGGATTGTTTGCATGAACTCTATGAACGTTTAAAAGATTCTTTAGAAACAATTTCAGAAGATTTTGAGATAATTTTGGTAGAGGATTGTGGTGGCGATCGCTCCTGGGAGATTATTCTGGAGTTAGCACATCAGGATCGGCGAGTAAAGGGAATTCAGTTCAGTCGCAATTTTGGGCAACATTACGGAATTACAGCTGGTTTAGATTATTGTGATAGTGACTGGGTAGTAGTGATGGACTGTGATTTGCAGGATCGTCCTGAAGAAATCCCCCGATTTTACGCCAAAGCACAAGAAGGTTATGATGTAGTGCTTGCTCGGAGAGGTAAGCGAAAAGATCCAATTTTGAAGCGTCTGACTTCGAGGCTATTTTATAAAATATTTAGCTACCTTGCAGATATTAAATATGATGCTCAAGTTGGCAACTTCCGGATGATTTCGCGGAAAGTTTTAGAAAGTTTTCGTCTTATGCGCGAACAATTGAGATTCTTTGGTGGTTTGGTAGACTGGATGGGTTTTCCAACTGCCAGCATTGATGTAAAGCATGATTCTCGCCTAGCCGGGAAAAGTACATACACATTTCGCAAGCTTTGGAAATTAGCATCTGAAACTACAATTGCTTATTCTGATAAACCGCTCCGGTTATCTATTCGCTTGGGATTTATGATATCGTTTTTTGCTTTCTTATATGGAGCTTATATTTTTATAAATGCAGCTATTTATGGTTCCGTTGTTACAGGTTGGACTAGCCTTATTGTTTCTTTGTATTTCCTAGGAGGAATTATTATTTCTAATCTTGGCATTATTGGCATCTACTTAGGGAAAAGTTTTGATGAAGCTAAGAAAAGACCTTTATATCTCATCAGAAATTCTACATTTACTCCTTCAACTTTAAAAACCCTAGCTGATTCCAAGCGAATCCAAGGTGTAAATAATGGACATTTCTGAGTATATTTTGCCGACTCCTTGGGATAGCAAAGTATTTGGCTTCGATACCTTTGAAATTGTTTCTAAATCCGAAGAAATCTTTAATTCAGTTTTTAAGGTGCTCCAGCCTGGACATTACACCGTAAAAGTCAATCCACTTTTCTCTAAAAAAATTTTGCATGAATATGGTTTTTATTACTGTGATACCTTAATTGAACCTTACTGTAATCGCAATAGCTTTGTGGAATATGTAAAAGCAGGAATTCAAATTTCTAAGTTAGTTTCTATAGACGATTTAATTAAAATTTCTCATGGAGCTTTTATTCATGGTCGATTCCATAAAGATTTTAATCTAGATCGGAATCTAGCCGATCTTAGATATGACTTATGGCTTAAAGAAATTTATAACTCTCAAAATGTTTTCGGGTTAATGTCTGATGGTCAGATAGCTGGATTTTGGGGATGTGTTGAAAATAAAATCGTTCTTCATGCGTTAAGTGAAGAATATAGAGGAAGAGGAATGGCTAAGTACTTCTGGAGCGCTGCTTGTCAAGAAGTATTTAGCCAAAAATATCAGGAACTGACAAGTTCAATTTCAGCTTCTAATATTTCAGTTCTCAATCTTTACTCCTCGCTAGGATTTAAGTTTAGGAATCCAGTCGATGTTTACCATATCTTAGTGAAATAATACTGATTTGCCAAATTAACATGAAAATTTGTAGCAAGTGTGGCACGCGATTTGATAGCTTGAACTGGGCATGTCTTTCATGTTCCTATAGACCCAAACGGATTGATGACTTTTTATCATTTGCACCTGAATTTGCACAAATAAATGATAACTACGAGCCTAATTTTTTCCCCCAATTGGCCACTCTAGAGGCCAAAAATTTTTGGTTCTGTTCTCGCAACCATTTACTACTTTGGGCGCTAGGACGCTACTTTCCCCAAGCTCAAAACTTTTTAGAAATTGGTTGTGGAACTGGTTTTGTTTTAGCTGGTATTGAGAAAGCATTCCCTAAACTAACCTTATCTGGAAGTGAAATATTCAGCACTGGCTTGGCTTTCGCTGCCCAACGGCTTTCTAAAGCCGACTTATTCCAGATGGATGCCTGTAAAATTCCCTTTGAGGAAGAATTTAATGTTATCGGCGCTTTTGACGTACTGGAACATATTAAAGAAGATCGCATAGTTTTAGCGGAAATGTATCGAGCAACAAAACCAGGAGGGGGAATTCTACTAACAGTTCCACAGCATCCTTGGCTATGGAGCCAAGCCGACGATTATGCTCATCATGTACGCCGATATCGCGCTCAAGAGTTAAAAACAAAAGTACAACGGGCTGGGTTTAAGATTGTGAGAATGACATCTTTTGTCTCGCTCCTCCTACCACTCATGCTTCTTTCTCGCTCGCAGCAGCAACGGCCTCAGCTAAACTACGATCCTTTATCTGAACTGAGAATAAGCGGTTTAGCAAATTCTATTCTAGGAAAAGTGCTTGATTTTGAACGTGCAGCAATCCGGCTAGGTATGTCATTTCCATTGGGCGGCTCTCTACTATTAATTGCCAAAAAGTGAAAAAAAGCAATTTAATTACAATAATCATTTTACTTATTGGAGTCACTGTACTCTGGGGTCTACCTCTTTCTCGTCTCTACCCAGCCGATCCAACAGGAACTTATACTTTTCACATTGAATTAGCTCAACAAATGGCAGAAAGAAAATTTATTGGAACTCCTCATTTTTTATATCAATTACTCGTTATTACTGTACATAATTTTGCTCCTTTTATTAGTTTTAATATTGCTGGATACTATATTGTTCCTATATGTGCTTGCTGGATTTTAGCTATAATTGCTGAATGTAATATTCGTCAAAACATTCATTTTTCCAAAAAGGAATTTTACTCCATACCGATAACTTTAGCTTTAATGATTATTGCACCTATTAGTTTATTTACATACCCTAGGCTTTATCTTGGGTATATAGGAATAACTATGTATCATAGTGCCACAACGTTGCTTGCTAAACCAATATGCTTATTGATTTTCAATACAATAACTGAAATTTTTAAGCATCCAGAATCATACTCTAAGACTAAGAAAATAAATCTAAGTTTATTTTTTCTAACAATACTGTCTTTAATAACTAAGCCTAATTATATTATTTGCCTGATACCAGCTATATTTTTTGTAATAATATATAAATTATATATGAATAAGTTTATAAACAGTAGGCTAATAATTTGGAGCCTCTGTGTTCCAGCCCTCATAGTTCTTGGGTGGCAGTTCAGCTTGACATACCTAAACGATCCAACTTTTATCAAAGGAGGAAAGAGTAGCATAGTTTTTGCTCCTTTTAAAGTTATGAGCTTCTACTCAAATAGCCTTTTGTATGATTTTATAATGTCAATTCTTTTCCCATCATCTGTTTATATTTTGTTTTGGAAAAAAGCTAAAACTGAGTTTAATCTTAATTTAGCTTGGTTGGTATTTTTAGTCTCTATTTTTTATATTTACTTTTTAGGAGAATCAAGTAGGATGTATGCTGGTAACTTTTTATGGGGGGGACAAATTACTTTATTTATACTTTTTGTTTATTCAATTTTGTTTTTATTTAAGCAACAAAACTTAGAAGAGTTTTACTTTGCTAGTATTTTCTATAAATTAAAAACCAAGTTTTTCTTTTGCTTATTACTTTTTGGGTTGCATTTTATTAATGGTTTAGTATATTTAATGTATGTAACGCAAACGGGCAATTATTAAGTTTTTTAGTAGTAATTTAGCAAGCAATTTTATAAAAGCCGTGAATATTCATAAAGTTCCGTTTAATGTTCCTTTTGCTACGGGTCGCGAACTTGAGTACATTTCTCAAGCCATTCAGAACCAGCACCTTTCTGGAGACGGTGAATTCACTAAAAAATGCCATGCTTGGTTAGAGTCAAAAATTGGCTGTTACAAAGCATTATTAACTCATTCTTGTACGGCAGCATTAGAGATGGCAGCAATTCTCGCAGACATCCAGCCAGGGGATGAAATAATTATGCCATCTTATACATTTGTATCTACTGCTAATGCTTTTGTATTACGTGGGGCTGTGCCAGTTTTCGTAGACATTCGTCCAGATACTCTTAATATTGATGAGTCTCAGATAGAAGCTGCTATCACACCCAAGACTAAAGCAATTGTTCCAGTTCATTATGCAGGTGTGGGTTGCGAGATGGATGTCATTATGGCACTGGCAGATAAATACAATCTTCTAGTCATTGAAGATGCTGCTCAAGGCATAATGTCTAAATACAAGGAGCGACCTCTGGGTAGTATTGGACATCTGGCGGCTCTAAGCTTTCACGAAACTAAAAATTTAATTTCTGGCGAAGGGGGAGCTTTATTAATTAATGATTCTAAATTAGTTGAACGAGCTGAGATTATCCGTGAGAAAGGTACAAATCGCAGCAAGTTCTTTAGAGGGCAGATAGACAAATATACATGGGTAGATATGGGTTCTTCATACTTACCTAGTGAACTTGTTGCTGCATTTTTATTCGCTCAACTAGAATCAGCCGAAGATATTACCCAAAATCGATTAAAAAGTTGGAAAAATTACCATAAAAGGTTTTTGGACTTGGAGGAAAAAGGCATTATTAGACGCCCTATAATACCTAAAAATTGCCAACAAAATGGACATTTGTATTATTTATTACTCCAGAATGGAAAACATAGAACAGCTCTACTAGAATACCTCAAACATAAAAAAATTGGAGCAGTATTCCATTATATTCCTTTGCACTCATCCCCAGCGGGTAAAAAATATGGGAAAGCTTATGGCAACTTGAAGGTAACAGATATTACAAGTGAACATCTGGTTCGTTTACCTATGTGGATACATATGGAGCAAGAACTCGTTACCGATATAGTTTATGAATGGTTTACAACTAAATTTTAGTAAGTTTTTATAAAAGAATCTATATGATTTAACCTGAATGCTAAAAATCACAATTGATGCAACACCCGTACAGCCAAATGCTAGCGGTGTCGGTCTTTACGTTACCAACTTAATTCGCTCCCTTCATCCACTACAGGTTAAAGAAAACTTTCAGTTGAGCATTGCTTACCAACCTGGTTTAAAAAATTGGCTAGGCAGAAATATATGTCCTCCTAAATCTCTGAATATAGATTCTCAGCTTCGTATAGTCCCTATACCAGTTAGGATTTCAGATATTTTATTATCTATCCCCTCAAATTGGATAGTGTCTAAATACTTTGAAAAGTATCTGGATGAACCAGATATATTACAGGGAACGAATTATTGTGTTTATCCGTGTAGAAATACTCTGAAAATTATGAATATTTATGATCTAACATTCATTAAATTTCCAGATTATACTAACTCAGTTGTCAAAAAATACAATAAACGAGTAAAAAAATGCTTAGAATGGACAGATTTAGTGCTAACAATTTCAGAAAGCTCTAAAAAAGATATAGTTGAGTATTTAGGCGTAGATCCTCAACGGATTTATGTAACTCCCCTGGCTAGTCGCTACTATTGCGGATATTTATCTGAAGAACTAGGGCATCAAATGGAGGCATCAAGCGAATATGATTTCTCAAAACCATACTTGCTATTTGTTAGCACGCTTGAACCTAGAAAAAACATTAGTAGCCTCATTCGTGCATTTAATTTATTGAAGCAAAAATACAAAATAGAGCATCACTTGGTTCTAGTTGGTCAAAAGGGATGGCATTACGAGCCAATATTTGCTGAGATTGAAATCTCAGCTTTTAGAAGCGAAATTCATCACCTTGATTATTTATCTGATGAAATGGTGGCTTTGTTTTACTCTAGGGCTGATGCTTTCGTGTATCCATCCCACTATGAGGGGTTTGGTCTGCCTGTATTGGAAGCAATGACGCTAGGCGCACCTGTTATTACATCTAATACTTCCTCACTGCCTGAGGTAGCAGGAGATGCAGCCCTTTTGATTGACCCTAACGATCCGACTAGCTTGGCAGATGCGATCCTGAAAGTAATTGGTGATTCTCAGTTTCGGAGTGAATTAATTCAGAAGGGTAAAGAACGAGCCAAACTATTTTCTTGGGAAAGAACGGCGCAGGAAACCCTTAAGGCATATAAGTCATTGTTGACATGAGCAATTTAGGCAATTCCCTATTCAATCACTTGCTCATCAATCTTTCCTTCATTTTTGCTAAACCTACTGGCATCAGCACCTATGCCATAAATCTTTTTCCTCATCTACAGCCTCTCGATCCAACGTTACTGACCGCCCAAACTTTTCGTGATTATCGCTGTTATCCAGTTCCGCCGAATCTAACCCCTGCACAAGGGTCAAAAGGGCATTTTCGCCGTCTGCTGTGGACGCAGTGGCAGTTGCCCGAAATTTACAAAAAATTGAATTCTAGTTTAATCTTTTCCCCAGTTCCAGAAGCGCCGTTGTATGCGGGTTGCCGTTCAGTGGTAATGGTTCACGATCTCATCCCGCTGCGGTTTCCTAAACGCTTTTCTCCCCTAACGCCCTACTTCCGCTACTATATTCCCCAGGTTTTAGCGCAAGCTGAACATATTATTTGTAACTCTAGCTCCACCGCTCAGGATATTATTGATTTCTTCCACATTCCAGAAGATAAAATTACGCCAATTCATTTGGCTTATGACGTCAATCATTTTCGGTTTCTAGATATTCCTAGAAGCAATTATTTCCTCTACATTGGTCGCCAAGATCCCTACAAAAATATTGCTCGGTTAATTGACGCATTCGCTACTTTACCAAGTTGCCGTGACAATGAATTATGGATAGCTGGATCTGGGGATAAGCGTTATACGCCTGTGTTGATGGCGCAGGTGGAACAGCTAGGTATAAAGAATCAAGTAAAATTTCTAGATTACGTTTCCTACGAGGAATTGCCGACGCTAATCAATCAAGCGATCGCTCTCGTCTTCCCTAGCCTCTGGGAGGGCTTTGGACTGCCCGTTTTAGAAGCAATGGCGTGTGGCACCCCCGTGATTACTTCCAACCTCTCCTCGCTGCCAGAAGTCGCAGGTGACGCCGCCCTTTTAGTCAATCCCTACAACGTGGGGGAAATTGCCGAAGCTATGCAAGCAGTCGTGATGGATTCAGGGTTGCGATCGCGTCTTCGTCAGGCTAGTCTCGCTAGAGCCAGTCAATTTAGCTGGACAAAAACTGGACAAGCGACTGCCCAAGTCCTTCAGCGATATTTGTAAACACAGCGAAAGTTATCAAAATTACAAAGTGGCAAATTGTCAAGTTAAGATTGGGGGTCAGCTCAAGATTCTCCTTCAAGCTTCAATTCCTCTTGCCTCCCCAGGTAGATTTCTTTTTATCAAAGGTTTGTCAAAATAATTGACAATTAATGGAAGAGGCTCAGCATGAACCGGCGAGCATTGTTGCTGCTAAATCGCCACGCACGCCGAGGAAAAGAAGGTCTATCAGAGGCGGTTGCCAAATTGCAGGAGTTAGGATTTGACCTGCAAGAAGAGTCCACACAAAAGCCCCAGCAGATACCAGAAATTATCCGTCGCTACCGCGATCGCGTCGATCTGGTTATCATCGGTGGCGGAGATGGCACCCTAAATGCCGCTGCCGAGGGTCTGATTGACACCCAACTCCCGCTAGGCATCCTACCTTTAGGAACAGCCAACGACCTGGCACGAACCCTTTCAATTCCTGTCTCTCTCCCTGAAGCTTGCGAGGTAATCGCAACAGGTCAAAAACAGCGAATTGACTTAGGTTGGGTGAATGGAAAGCACTTCTTCAATGTTGCTAGTCTCGGATTGAGCGTGCAAATTACTCAGCAGCTAACCAAAGAAACTAAGCAACGCTGGGGAGTCTTCGCCTATGCAGTCACCGCCATCCAGGTAGTTGGGCGATCGCGTCCTTTTCTAGCAAAAATTCGTCTCAATGGCGAATCTATTCAGGTGAGAACCGTTCAGATTGCCGTAGGCAACGGACGATATTACGGCGGTGGCATGACCGTTGCTGACGATGCTACCATTGACGACCAGCGCTTGGATCTGTACAGCTTGGAAGTTCAAAATGCATGGCAGATCGTCCGATTGCTACCTTCCATGCTAAAAGGAAAACAAGCAGAATGGCCTGAGGTGCGAAGTCTTCAAGGGCGGGAAATTGAGGTATCCACGCTAAAACCTCTCCCGATTAATACTGATGGTGAAATCACCACTTACACCCCTGCCAAATTTCGCCTAATTCCTAAAGCAATATCGGTTTTAGTTCCACAATCACCCCTACGCACTCCTTAAAATACCTCCCAGTCACCGGATTTAAGCCCTATGATTAAGTGCTAGTAGGTGTTAAAGCATTTCCCGTGACCCCATCTCCTTCACATTCAAAACCCGATCTAGCAAGCGTCTGGCATACTCTACCAGTGGACAAGACACTGGAGCAGCTAGCAAGCGACCCAGAAGTTGGTCTGACGACCCAGGAAGCCAAACAGCGGTTGCAGCAATACGGCCCCAACGAACTGCAAGAAACTGCGGGTCGAAGTACCTGGGAAATCTTGCTCGATCAGTTCAAGAACATCATGTTGTTGATGCTGATTCTAGTAGCACTGATTTCCGGGATTCTAGACCTGGTGGATTTACGCGCTGGCAGATTAGCCCCTGGTGAAATTCCCTTCAAGGACACAATTGCAATTTTACTGATTGTCATCCTTAACGGCGTCTTGGGCTATCTCCAGGAAAGCCGCGCCGAAAAAGCACTTGCCGCCCTCAAGAAGCTTTCCTCTCCGAAAGTGCGAACGATCCGCGATGGCAGACAATTAGAGGTGGACGGCAAGGATCTTGTTCCAGGAGACATCATGCTCCTCGAAGCAGGGGTGCAGGTTTCCGCCGACGGGCGTCTAATTGAAGAGTCAAATCTGCAAGTGCGGGAATCGGCACTAACCGGCGAAGCTCATCCATCAAGTAAGCAGGCAGCGGTGCATCTGAGTGAAGAAACCGCATTGGGCGATCGCATTAACTTAGTCTTTCAAGGCACTGAAGTCGTCCAAGGGCGCGGCAAGGTCATCGTCACCGGCACTGGTATGAAGACGGAACTCGGCAAAATTGCCGATATGCTGCAATCCGTCGAAGCTGAAGACACCCCGTTGCAACAGCGAATGACCCAGCTGGGCAACGTGCTGGTGACGGGTTCTTTGATCTTAGTTGCCATCGTCATCGTCGGCGGAATGCTGCATAATTTCTTCAGCCAGGGGCGTTGGAACTGGAATGTCTTGCAAGACCTTGTGGAAGTTTCTCTATCGATGGCAGTGGCGGTAGTGCCAGAAGGCTTGCCAGCAGTCATTACAGTGACGTTGGCACTGGGAACCCAGCGGATGGTACGCCGCCACGCACTGATTCGCAAACTCCCAGCGGTAGAAACCCTCGGTTCTGTCACAACTATCTGCTCGGATAAAACCGGCACCCTCACCCAAAATAAAATGGTGGTGCAGCGGGTAGACACGGCAAACCATACCTTCCGCGTTACCGGCGAAGGTTACATCCCTACCGGAGAATTTTATCTCGACGAGCGGCAGGTAGCCGCAGAGCAGTATCGGGATCTGCAAATGCTGATGCTTGGCTGCGTGCTTTGTAATGACGCAATGTTACAGCACGACAAGAATGAGTGGGCAATTCTCGGCGACCCCACAGAAGGGGCATTAATTGTCCTGGCTGGGAAGGGAGGAATTGATAAGGAACCGCTAAGCCGCCAAATGCGCCGCGTTGCCGAGTTTCCTTTTTCCTCCGAACGCAAGCGGATGAGCGCGATCTGCGAAGCGGGCGCTTGGATTCAAAACACGCCTTTTTCTAGCAGCCACCTGATGTTTACGAAGGGTTCTCCAGAGTTAATTTTGGAGCGTTGTACCCAAATTCAGGTAGGCGACCAGAGCGAAGTTCTGCGCGATGAGCAACGAACTCAAATTCTGGAGCAAAATAACCAGATGGCAAGTAAGGGCTTGCGGGTACTGGGATTTGCTTACAAGCCTTTAGAGACCGTTCCGCCCGAAGGATCGGAGGAAACAAACGAGCAAGAATTAGTTTGGCTGGGTTTAGTCGGAATGCAGGATGCTCCGCGTCCGGAAGTGCGGGATGCAGTCGCTAAATGCAAAGCGGCTGGAATTCGAGCCATGATGATTACTGGCGACCACCAGCTAACAGCACAAGCGATCGCCCAAGATTTAGGGATTGCCCAAGAAGGCGATCGCGTCCTCACAGGTCAACAACTGCAAAAGTTTAGTCCAGAGGAGCTAGATCAAGTCGTTGACGAAGTTAGCATCTACGCCCGTGTTGCCCCCGAACACAAACTCCGCATTGTTCAAGCCCTCCAGCGTCGCGGTAGATTTGTCGCCATGACCGGCGATGGCGTCAACGATGCCCCAGCACTCAAACAAGCCGACATCGGCATCGCAATGGGCATTACCGGCACCGATGTCAGCAAAGAAGCCAGCGATATGGTGCTACTGGACGATAACTTCGCCACCATCGTCGCCGCTACAGAAGAAGGGCGGACTGTTTACAGTAATATTCGCCGCTTTATTAAATACATTTTGGGCAGCAACATCGGCGAAGTGTTGACCATTGCCGCTGCACCTCTGCTTGGCTTGGGGGGCGTTCCGCTCTCGCCGTTGCAGATTCTCTGGATGAACCTGGTTACGGATGGTTTACCCGCTCTCGCCCTTGCCGTAGAACCCGCAGAACCCGACGTGATGCGCCGTCCTCCCATGAATCCCCGCGAAAGTATTTTTGCCCAAGGGCTGGGTTCTTACATGGTTCGGATTGGGATTGTCTTTGCGATTATCAGTATTGCTTTGATGGCATGGGCTTACAACTATACTCATGCACCCGGCTATCCGGGAAATCCAGATGTTTGGAAGACGATGGTCTTTACAACCTTGTGTCTCGCTCAGATGGGACACGCTTTGGCGGTTCGTTCTAACAGCCAACTGACGATCGAGATGAATCCCTTTACCAACCTGTATTTGTGGGGAGCGGTGGTTGTTACCACGGCGTTGCAGCTAATGCTCGTCTACGTACCCCCTCTGCGTTCTTTCTTTGGAACTCACTACCTGACTCTTACTGAACTCGGTATTTGTATCGGCTTCAGTGCCTTAATGTTCGTTTGGGTTGAGATGGAAAAACTGTTTATCCGTTTTTTTTACAAAGGCAGACGGTAATGGGTAATAAGTAATGGGGAATTAGGGACTGGTTATTGGAAGAATCTAGGCTGAAAATAATCACCCATGCCCCATTACCCATTCCATTACTAATGATCCATTAGCTATGTATCTCAAAACCCTCCACCTGCGCCAGTTTCGCAACTACTTGGATTGTGGAGTTGATTTCGAGGCTCCTAAGACGATTTTGGTGGGGAATAATGCCCAAGGAAAATCCAATCTTTTGGAAGCAGTCGAGTTACTATCAACCCTCAAAAGCCATCGAGCCGGACGCGATCGCGACCTGATCCGCGAAGGCGCGGCGGACGGTAAAATTACAGCCACGCTGGAACGCGCTAACGGCTTAGTGGATCTGGCTTTAACCCTCCGCACTCAAGGGCGTCGTACCGCAGCCATTAACCAAGAAGCTTTGCGACGCCAAATGGATTTTCTCGGCGTCCTCAACGCTGTAGAATTCTCCAGTTTAGATTTAGATCTAGTGCGAGGTGCCCCCGAACAACGCCGCAACTGGCTAGATTCCATCCTCACCCAGTTGGAACCCGTCTACGCCCACATTTTGCAGCAATATAACCAAGTATTACGGCAGCGCAACGCCTTATTAAGACAAGAAGCGAGAAAAGCCCAACCTTCTTCTAGTAACAGGCAAGAGGAAATTTCCACCGATGGGGACTTGAATCGGGACTCTGAATTGGCGTTGTGGGATGTCCAATTAGCGATCGCGGGTTCTCGCGTTACCCGTCGTCGAGCCAGAGTCCTGACACGGCTGGCACCTCTCGCTCAGGCTTGGCACGCTAGCATTAGCGGTAGAGCTGAAGTGCTGGAATTAAAATATGCCCCCAATGTCACCCTGGAGAAGGAAGAACCCGAAGCGGTGCAACAAGCTTTTCTAGAGAAAATTCAACAGCGTCGGGTCGTCGAACGTCACCAAGGCACAACCCTCGTCGGTCCTCACCGGGACGAAGTTGAGTTTACCATCAACCAAACACCGGCAAGAATTTATGGCTCCCAAGGTCAGCAGCGAACCCTAGTCTTGGCGCTGAAACTGGCAGAGCTAAAGTTGATTGAAGAAGTCGTTGGAGAACCGCCACTGTTACTACTTGATGATGTTCTAGCCGAGTTAGACCCAAACCGCCAAAATCAACTGTTAGATGCCATCCAAGACCGCTTTCAGACCCTGATTACCACTACTCACTTAGGTTCCTTCGATGCCCAGTGGTTGAATTCTTCTCAAATTCTCTCTGTTCAGGCAGGACAAATAAAACGATGAAGTTTGTTAGTTGCATAAGGACGGATTGAAGCCAAATATTTGTAAATAGCCAACTAAATGGATAAACCTGCACCTATAACAAGTCGTTCTTTCTCTTTTAGTGTTAATCGCTGGCTTGCAGCCTATAACCTTATTCTCAAATCCGGAGTCACCCTCAGAAGTCTCGTATCCACCAATATGTTCTAAAGAGAGAATCCGTGCCTTACTTATTTAACGAACTGTCAACCTACGCCCAGATTGATTGTGACGTAATTAACCTTGCTGCTATGCGAAAAATGGATATGGCTATGGATCGGGATGAGATTGCAGGACTGGGCGCTTCGTTGCGACGGATCAATCAGAAGCTATTGACCTCAGCCAAGGGAGATGGCGTCAAAAGAGTATGGTATCAGGGTGGAGAACCTTATTTCGATCTGTTTATTGACCTGCGAGAAGATGATATCGAGTGGTTTCAGTTGACTTTACGTGGGAAATCGCTGTCGTGGAATCGAGCAGGTTGGCAAACAGGGATAACGAATGAAGGCATTGTCAATGACATTACTTTTTATCCTGCTAGCAAACTGATTAAAACAGACAATCGCCCTGATTTTGCGTTCATTGAATTAGCATATTCCATCCTGCAAACCCGCGCTGGTGATGCGATTGTTGATAAAATACTGGTGCTGTTTAAGCCTGAATAACGAATGGCTAGTCGCTAATCAAAGCCCTTTTTTGCCCAATTAGCAATTAGCCTATACCCTAATCATTAAGCTTATTTGTAAATTATTTTAGGTGCAATATACCAGCACGAATTTGGGTTTAATGTATTTGTTCTTGCTCGTTATCCTAATTTTGAGTCGTTGCTGGAGCCTTTTTATTATTCTTTTTTGATAAGAAAAATTACCCTCGATTCCTCATTTTTGAAGAGCTAAGAACTATTGGACTCATTGAACTCTATTCTAGAAAGGGAAATATTTTCTCTTAGGTTACTGTACGGATTTTATATAGACAATTTATGAATTAGCCCTCTATCTAGGGATTTATTTTCTTTCATAAAACATAAATATTTATTGCAATCAAGTAATGATTTATTGCACATAACTAAGAATTAGCAGAAGTTTGGGTGTATCACAGTTTACAATTGCCAACAGTACCCCTGTGGAAATTACTGGATGGGTTCACAATGCAGCCCAACGCCCTGCCGCTTCCTTGCCTATCTCTAGACCCTGCCATTGACCGTCAGCCTCTGACTGTAGCGCCTGACACACCTCTCCTTGATGTATTGGCGCTCATGAGCCAGTTACGGAGTAGTTGTGAGTTGCCCAGAGGAACCCAAGCCAGAGGGACACAAGCAGACACCAGTGCAGCGTCAGAAGACCCAAGCTGGGAGGCGAGCGAGGGAATGAACGCCGCCTTGCCGCACCCTGCATCCTGTTGGTTGTCACAAGAGGAGACCGATTTTGACACTGCCGATGCCGCAGGTCATTGTGTCTTAGTCATGCAAGGATCGCAGCTTGTGGGAGTCTTTACAGAGCGCGATATTGTTAGACTGACTGCCGCCAGAGCTTCCCTAATTAACGTCAAAATTGCCGATGTCGTCACGCAACCAGCCATTACCCTCAGACAATCAGAAGCTCACGATGTTTTCACGGCTCTTTCCTTGTTTCGTCAGCACCGAATTCGCCATTTGCCAATCATTGACGATAATGCAGGGGTAGTCGGAATTGTCACGCACGATAGTATTCGCAAAGCGTTGCAACCCGTTAATCTTCTAACGCGATTGCGATACGTCGCGGATGTGATGACATCCCAAGTCGTTCATGCGCCTATGACGGCTTCTGTTCTCGATTTAGCCCAAATCATGGCGAGTCAGCTAGTCAGCTGTGTCGTCATTACAGAACAGAGGGAAAACCAAATTGAGAACAAGCCAATAAAGACGCTTAATTCTCAATTCCCAATGCCCGTAGGCATTGTCACAGAGCGAGATGTGGTGCAGTTTCAGGCGATGGAATTAGACTTGTCGAAATTGCAGGCAAAAGACGTAATGAGTACACCCTTATTTTGTCTGCAACCCTCAGATTCCCTATGGGTTGCCCATCAAGAAATGCAGCGGCGGCGCGTGCGACGTCTGGTAGTTGCTAGCAATCAGGGCGAATTACTCGGCATTGTCTCCCAAACCAGCCTGCTACAAGTGCTGAATCCGGCAGATATGTACAATGTCATTGAGGTATTGCAGCAGGCAGTAGAAGAGCGTACCAAAGCATTAGAGAATAGCAACGAACGATTGCGTTGTGAAATTGCTGAGCGCAAACGAGCTGAAAAGGCATTGCGACAAGCGCACGATAACTTAAAAAAACAAGTAGAGGAACAAACTGCCGAATTAGCTCAAGCGAATGTGCTTCTCAAAAAGGACATTATTGAGCGTGTCGCAGTAGAGGCGGCTTTGCGGAAATCAGAGGCGCAAAAGACAGGATTAATCGCGTCTCTACAACAACAAGCCGAACATCTGGAACAAACTTTACACCAACTGCAAAAAACCCAAGCCCAGCTGATTCAAACAGAAAAAATGTCCAGTTTGGGGCAACTGGTAGCTGGTATTGCCCACGAAATTAACAATCCGATTAATTTTATTTACGGCAATCTCAGCTATGCCGGTCAATATGTTCAGGATTTGCTGAATCTGCTGCAACTTTATATTAAACATCATCCTCAACCAGAAGCGGAAATTCAAACAGAAATTGAGGCAATTGACCTGGATTTTTTGAAGACAGACCTCCCGAAACTTTTAGGCTCGATGAAGGTGGGAGCCAACCGTATCCGGGACTTGGTACTGTCCCTACGAAATTTCTCCCGATTGGATGAAGCGCAACAGAAATTTGTGAATATCCACGATGGGATAAATAGTACTCTTCTGATATTACAAAATCAACTAGAAGCAAAAGCGGGACGCTCTGGGATTAAAGTTATTAAAGAATATGGCAATCTCCCTGCTGTGGAGTGTTTGGGGGGGCAGATTAACCAGGTATTTATGAATATTCTCAGTAATGCCATTGATGCCCTCGAAGAGGTCTTTGCTAAGGAATCATGGGGGATGGCTCATGGGGAGGACAGTATCGATTCTCAACCCCCGACAATTTGGATACGCACCGAATTAGTCGGTAAAAATCAGGTAGCTATCAGGATTGAAGATAACGGAATAGGGATGACGGAAGCGGTACGGCGGCAAATGTTTGACCCTTTCTTCACAACGAAACCTGTGGGTAAAGGTACCGGCTTAGGATTATCAATTTGCTATCAGATTGTGGAAAAACACGGCGGTCAGCTGAAGTGTATTTCCGCACCCGGTGAGGGAACTGAGTTTGTAATTCAGATTCCAATCCGACAGACAACTCATGCCGATTCTATGTATACATCCCGTCGTCTAAAGCCTGCCATTGAGCGAAATGAAGAGCAACAGCTACACGGAGCTTAGCGAATGGGAGAAGGAATTAAAAACCGAAGAATTTCTATCTTTCTGTTTTAATTTAATTATTGTGCTTCTCCAATAAGAGTAAAAGCCGCCCAGTCTTTCGGATCGGGGTGTTGCTTCATTGTTGTCAGCATCGCCTGACGCATCGCTTGCGCTTTGTCGGGATTCTTTTGAAGGTTTTGATAAAATTCGGTCATTAAGGATGCTGTAGGGGCGTCTGGAACCGACCAGAGGGACACAATTACACTGGGTATACCCGCAGTAATTAAGCTGCGAGATAGTCCGATAACGCCATCGCCGGTAATTTTGCCTCTGCCAGTGTCGCAAGCACTCAGCACGACTAGCTCAGCATTCAGTTTCATGTCTAGAATTTCGCTAGCGGTGAGTAAGCCAGTATCCTGCTCAGATGGAGCGAGAGCGATCGCACCCGGTACACCCAAACCTTGAAAATCATCCAGCAATCCATGTGTCGCCAGATGAATAATCTTTGCTTTGGGCATCTGTTGCGCGATCGCTATTTTGGTCGCTTGCTTGCCAATGAGCGGTTTGGTTTTGAGGAGAAAAGCGATCGCTTTTGCTTCCTGTTCCGCACCCGGTAGCTGAGATAACGGCTCCGATTTCTCCCCAATTTTAGGAGCAACGTTAGGCATTATAGGATTGCCTACCACTAGCACTTCCTTGCCCGATACACGTTGCCGTTGCTTGCGGGTTAGCTCCAGAACCTGAATTGCGGGTGCTGTCACAATAGTGTGTTGTTCGATGAGGTATTTGCCACTGGCATCTTGGAGTGCTGGGAAGGGAACTAGGAACAGTTCACGTTGAGGGATGAAAATAATTCGGTCGTTGGGGTCTTTTGGCAATCGGTCAGCAATCGGTTGAATCAGCAGTTGATGCAGTTGCTGTAATCGTTTATTAGTGCTGGTTTTATCCACGTTAGAGGCAACGGCAAGGCCACGACCTCTAACGCCGATGGAATCACGGCTGCTAGTAACAAGTTCTTCTAGAGAAATATTTTGTTTTTGCCACAGAGGTTTCAGGTCAGCTGTGCGAAACGTTACTTCACCTGTAGGCTTGATGACCCAAATATAGAGTTCTGATTCTTGAGCTTGTTGTTTACCTTGAACTTTGAATGTGTCGTAAATAATCGAATATTGAACAAGAGTGGAGGCTTGCGCTTTAGCAATTTGTTTAATTTGCTCAATGGTAGGAGGTTGAAGGTTAGAAGGTGGAGCTGAACCTTCAACCTGTAACCTGTCATCCTGCAACCTAGCAGCGAGTAATTCCACAAAGGCTCGTGCCCTTCCCCGCTCCGCAATTTCCAGTGCTGGCTCAGTTTTACTCTGGGCAATGAGGACTTTTTGTAATGTCTGGTACGTACCAACTTGCCTTTCAAAGATTGACACTTTATTCGCATCGTTACTGCCTAAGCCCGCTCGAATAGATTCCAGAACCTTAATTCCATCCATTAAAATTGGCTCTGCGGTTACGAAATTGCCTTGTTTATAGAGAGTAAAACCTATATTTTGCAGCGCTATGCCTTCGCTTTCACGGTTTTGAATTTCTTGTGCGATCGCTAACTGTTGCTGAGAGTATTCAAGCGCTTTAGCATAGTCTCCAAGGCGACGGTAAGCCACTCCCAGATTACCTAGTAAAGCTCCTTCATTGCGTCGATCTTTGATTTCTCGTGCGCTCGCCAAACTCTGCTGAGTATAATCAATCGCCTTGGTATAGTCATCTAAATAAAGATAAGCTGTTGCCAGATTGGCTAGTGCCAACCCCTCACTTCGTCGATTTTTAACTTCCTGTGCCATCGCTAACTGCTGCTGAGAGGATTCAATCGCTTTAGCATAGTCTCCAAGGTTACTGTAAGCCACTCCCAGATTGCCCAGTGTCGCCCCTTCGCTTCGTTGGTCTCCTATTTCCCGTGCGTTGGCTAACTGCTGCTGAAGGTAGTCAATCGCCTTGGCATAGTCTCCCAGGGAAACGTAAGCTGCTCCTATATTGGCTACTGCCTTTCCCTCAGCTTGTGGATCTGGAAATCCATCTGCTGCAACGAGCGCCAATACCTGCTGAGAATACTCAATCCCCTTAGGGTAGTTTCCCAGGTTAAGGTAAATCCCTCCCAGATTGGCCAATGCCGCCCTCTCATTAAGTGGGTCTTCTATTTCTCTTGCGATCCCCAACTGCTGCTGAGTGTAATCAATCGCTTTGGCATAGTCACCTAGAGAGTCATGAACCAGTCCTATCCCTCCTAGCGCCAATGCCTCGCCTTTTCGGTTTTTGATGTTCCGGTAGATTAAGAGTGACTGTTCCAAAGACTGTAATGCCGCTGCCCATTGACTGGTAAAATACTGCCCAGCTCCTTGTTTACGTAGGCGATCTGCTTGAGTCTCATAAACCATGTCGATCTTTTCTAGGACCAACTCCTCGCCTCGGCGGTCTTTGAGTTCCTGGTAGATCAAGAGTGCCTGTTGCCAAGACTCTAATGCCGCTTCCTGTTGATTGGCAAGATACTGGTCAAATGCTTGCCCATCCAGTCGCTCTGCTTCCGCTTTCCTTGCATTTGGGGTTTGAGCCAACGCTTGGGGTGCTGTTAAGGGTGCTGGAAGATTGGCAACTGGCGTCACGCCATTGGCAACAAGCATGGCGAATAGCATCAGTCCGATTTTTGGGCATCGCATGGCTGGCTCAACAGGTGTAGATGTGCGGCAGTAGCTACACTGTCATAGCCCAGACACAAAGATACTGTCCAGCGATCGCGGCTGTAACGAAGAGCGGATGCTAGATGTTAAGACTCGCATTGGTGGCGGGATAGCGATCGCTATCCCGCGATTACCAATTAAGCATTCCAAATGCCGGAACCATCCACATCTAACGGTAGGAAAACCGTCATGACCTCACCTTGCTGGGGTCGTTGCCGTACAATCAGTTTTCCTCCTAACGCTTGGAAGAGATTTTTGGTGACGTTGAGATTGAGGCTCAAACATCCGGTTTCTGGCTGAAACATCAATAGCTGACCAATTGACTTGCACGTTGGTGGGTTGTTGTCTGCGGCTAGCGAGTTGCCGCTTTCGTCAGGTTGGTTTTGAGACTGGAGTTGCAATTTTAGCTGGTCTCCGGCGGGTGTCACCTCCACCTGAATATGACCGCCTGCGGGGATGCTGCGAGTGAAGTTTTCAATTAACCCAGTTAGTACCTGATCCAGCATGGCGGGATTACTGACAACAGCGGGGAGCTTTTGCGGTAATACCACCTCTAGGGTTAAGTTGCGACGATTTGCTTGTTTTTGCCAGCGAGGAATGCTGTTTTGGAAGACCTGCGCTACCGACATCGCAGTCAGGTGAACGGGCGAGCGCTTAACGGTTTCTGTTTCTAATTCCACCGCCCGGAAAAACAACTCCATGCGGTCAATTTGCTCGGTACACTCGCGATCGATCGCTTCCAAACGCCTGGTGATGTCCGGTGCTAATTCGTTGCGGCGCTTCAGCAACAGCCGCGTTAAGGTGCGTATGGTACTCAAGGGCGTCCGTACTTCGTGGGCAAACGCTTGAAGTAATTCCACATCATTAGAATTTTGAATTTTAAATTTTGAATTTTCAATTAATTTAGGATTCAAAATTGGCAGTTCGGAATTATCTTCTAGCTCTTTACCTTTTGCTTCTTGCCCACACCCAAGACGGGATAAATCGGCGTCTTTCCGATCGCCTCTGATTTCTTCGGGCAGATGTTTCAATAGCAAGCGGCTAAACTGCATAACGGTTCGATAATCGGGCGCTTGGGGTGCAAAGCGTTCGACTAAAGTTTCTAAATGACTCACTTGATGAAGACTGGTCAGCAACAAGCGCGATCGCAAAGTTTGCCACGCTTGCTCTACCACTTGCGGATCAAAAGAATATTGGAAAGCTGGGGCACCTGTAATATCTTCTCCAACAACCATCACCAAACTAAACCGTGGTGTGAAAATTACGCAAAACTGTTCGCTTGTTAAGGGATCGGCAGGGATTAACGGGAAGTTGGAAGTGGATTGAGGTTCGTTTTCCTTTTGCTGAGTTGTTGCGGGAGGCAGCAGAAATGGCATTAATGCCAGAGGATTAAATCGCTCTGCTGTAAAAATTCCGGTATGTACGCGAGTCATTACCGCTGGGTGGCTCAGAACCGGCACAGGACCCGCTAAAACTAAGCCCAAGGTTTGTGGCGCATCAGGTTTAGCAGGTTCTAGAACTTGCAGCAACAATTGTTCCAAGGCAGCGATCGCTCCACACCACTCCCGCGAGGCACGGGCGTACTCTCGTGCCGTCCGGCTGGCAGGGCGCAATCCATGCGCTTTTTCTGCTGTCTGCTCTACAGAAGGCATAACAGAATTTGCCCCAGTTTGTTCGCTGTGTTCGCTCTGGGCTAATATTTCACTGATGGTTGGTAGTAACCACTTCTTTTGCACAAAGATCCACCCCTTTAACGGCAATCAACTGGCGGTGCGTCTTTTAAACTACTTCTGATTATGAGCGTACCGATAGTTGCCCTCTATCGGTGGTGGTATAACCGAACGAATCAGTGGCAATTCCCGCGCTCTGTTCGGAAAAATTTCTCAGGGTCATCGGGGCACAATCTCCCCATTCATGCTCTAGGAGCCGGTTCTCCCTGATAAATGTCCGTTAATCTCTTGGCAACTCCTCTCCTTATAAAAGTAAGTTCATAAAAGATAAGTTCTTTCCCCTTCCCCGAAACAGAAGCAGCTTCGGGGTTAAGTTTACTGTATAAGACAAAGTATAAGTGTCTTTCCACTCATGCTAAGGGGCAAGGAATAAAGGCATACAAAAAAATGAGCAAAAACCAAAAAGAGTTTTTCGTCAAAAAAACTGATGCAAAAAATGCATTAGGAGCTGATAGAAGAATATCTTTTACCCATCTGTTGATAGAGAAAATTTTACATCTCCAGGCTGATGAAAAGTGTAGAAAAAAACAGAAAGATAAGCAAAGTGCATAAATAAAAAATTGATTCTGTATTTGTGCTGACGGAAGTTATTGAATACTTCTAGGAGGAAAAAAATGACCCTCGACCAAAACAAGCGAGCTGTCGGCGTATTTTCTACACCTGAACAGGCGGAATATGCGCTCAACGAGCTTAGGGACTCTGGTTTTGCCATGAACACAGTTTCTGTGGTGGCACGGGATAGCACTCGGCAAGATGAGGTAGCTGGTGTTGAAGTCAACCCTTACGGAGGTGGCAATGAAGCCGGTGGGGGTGCAGCGGCGGGTGCCTTAGCAGGCGGTGCGGTCGGCGGTTTAGTTGGCGTGCTAGGAGCCTTAAGTGCGTTGGCAGTTCCGGGATTTGGTCCGGTTATCGCAGGAGGTGCGATCGCTTCTATTCTGGGAGATGCTTTAATCGGGGGTGCGGTTGGCGCTGCAACAGGTGGCATTGTCGGCACACTGATAGGTTTAGGAATTCCTGAAGAGCAAGCCAAAGTTTACAACCACCGAGTCTCCCAAGGAGATTATTTAGTAATTGTTGAGGGTACGCAAGACGAAATTAATCGTGCTGAATCGATTTTGAACCGGCAAGGTATTCAGCATTGGGGTGTCTACGATGTGACGGGGGTTTCGGCGGTTCCTGACAATTATGGCGCTTCTTCCTCAACCCCCTTCGATCCGATCAGCAGCACGTATCCTTCCCCATTGGGACTCGATCCCCTGGCGACGGGTTATTCCTCTTCGTTAGGAATGAATCCGCTGGGTGCCGCCTCTCCCGTTGCCTATGTTCCTACAGAAGATAATGTCAATGACAGCGATTTCAGCCGACACAAGCGTGCTGTTGGTGCCTTTGTCAGCCGTCGGGATACGGAAGATGCGCTTCACGAGCTGAGTAATTCTGGCTTTCCGATGAGTAAAGTTTCCGTCGTTGCCAGAGATGCAGACCCCCAGGATCAAATCGCTGGCGTTGAAATGAGCGATCGCGTTGATGACAATAACGTTGATGAAAGCGCAACCACAGGGGCGATTGCAGGGGGTGCTTTAGGCGGTCTGACTGGCTTATTACTCGGTTTGGGTGTATTGGCGATTCCCGGAGTTGGCCCGATTTTGTTGGCTGGTGCTACCGCAACTGCGATCGCAACCACCCTGGCGGGGAGTGGAATCGGCGCAGCCGCAGGTGGCTTGATTGGCGCACTGCTGGGTTTAGGAATTCCTGAAGATCGAGCGCAAGTTTATAACAATCTTGTGGCTCGCGGTGATTATCTGGTTATGGTAGATGGCACCGAAGACGATATCGAACGTGCCGAATCAGTTCTGAGCAATCGCGGCATTCAAGAGTGGGCTATCTACGATGTACCGCCTTCTACAGCTTCGAGAACCAATTCTACCAACCGCATCGTCGAACCTCAGGAGAATCTGACGACTGTGAATGAGATTAAGTCTCAGGATAAAGTAACCCAAGTAAGCGATCGCGTCACGATTGTTGACAATCGGTAGTAACTTTCCCACAATTTCGCGCAAAGGCGCAAAGGCGTTAAGAAAAACTTTGCGTCTTTGCGTCTTGGCACGAAATAATCAAAAGCACTTCTCAATTAAAGTCTCTACCAATCGTTGAAGATGGTCAGTTTCATGCGTTGCCATTACCGAGATCCGAATTCGACTCGTAGGCACCGTGGGAGGACGAATCGCTGGGGCGAAAATGCCGGATGTTTTTAGTTGATGTCCCATTTTTAGCGCTGCTTCTGCACTGTCCAGGGGAAAGCAGAGAATAGGAGATTCAGAAGGCAGCAATTGTAAGGTTAATTGCTGGGCAATCTGCTGTTTGAGAAAATTGACATTATTCCACAAACTAGCGCGGCGTTCCGGTTCTTTTCGGATGATGCGAAGGGCTTCCAATGCCGCAGCGGTATCAGCGGGTGAAAGAGCCGTGGTATAAATCCAACTAGGTGCCCGATTCCGCAAAAAGTCAATCACAGCCGAGTTGCCTGCGACATATCCACCCAAACTGCCTAAAGCTTTGCTGAGAGTGCCGATTTGAATCAACGGGACATTGCTACAGCCAAAATGTTCTACACACCCAGCACCCGTTGCTCCGAGTACCCCTGTGGCATGAGCTTCATCAACGAGCAGCATACAGCTAAATTCCTCCGCCAGCTCTAACAGTCCCGGTAAGGGGCACAAATCGCCATCCATACTGAAGACGCTATCTGTGAGAATCAGGCATCGACGGTATTTTTCCCGGTGTAAATTCAGTTGGGTTTTTAACTCCTCAACATTGCAGTGAGGGTATTCAATAACCATTGCACCGCTAAGAATCGCCCCATTTTTCAGACTGGAGTGATTGTACCCATCAGACACAATCAGATCGCGTTTTCCGACTAAAGCAGCGATCGCACCTAAGTTTGCCAGATATCCAGAACTAAAAACTAAGGCATCTTCAGTTTGTTTGAGGGATGCGATCGCTTTTTCCAATTCCCGATGCAGTTCCCGATGTCCGCTGAGTAACCGAGAACCCGTGCTACCCGTGCCAAATGTCTGAGTAGCTGCTACTGCGGCTTGGATGAGGCGTTCATCCCCCGCGAGTCCCAAGTAGTCATTACTGGCAAAATTGATGACTTCACGCCCCTCCAGCAACACCGTCGCACCCGGACGACTAGCGATCGCTTGCACCGACCGATACCAATCTGCGCGGTGAATGGTGGCGAGGGATTGCTCTACCCAAGCGTAAGGATTCGTTGGCATTTCGATCGGTTATCGCACCTTTAACTTGCCTGTATAGCAGTTCTCACATTGTTGCAACACACTCCTAACCTCACCCCCAACCCCTTCTCTCCACTTTTCGGTGAGGGGACAGTATTGAACCTCTTCCTGCTTGAGGGGAGGGGCAGGGGTGGGGTTAAACCATACTGCGTCCAAACGAGAATTGCTATAAAAGAAAATACAGGAAAAGTGGCAATCATGCTTTCCACCTCCCAGAGACGCTACAGCACCCCTCTATATTTTCATTTTCTCCTTTCACATTCTCCTGGCACAACTCGCAAGCTAAGCTGTCAAATTAGACGCTTGAAAGCTGACGTCAGCACTTGATTCTGGCAAAGGTGGACGCAGGCAAAGATAAGCAAGTGGTCCAAATAAAGGTACTAGCGCCACAGCCCAGAAAATTCGAGCATCCTTTATGCCCCGACGAGCCATATCATCGCCAAACAGTGACGTTAATGGAAACACCAGGCACATGAGACAAAAATCCAAACTGATGAGGTGAACGAATTCCCTGGTTTTAAACTGTTGAATATAATCTCCCCAATCTCCAGCAAATATTGCGTAGGCAAGTAAGCCAATCGTTGTTAACAGTAGGAAAATTCCTGTCCAACGGGAATCTAGAATTTTTAGTAATTTATCCTTCGGTCCAGAAAATTCTTGATTTGATTTTCGGAAAATTAAATAGGGGATCAAACAAATCACACCCGTTCCATTTGCCCCAATGAAATAAGGCCATGAGCGAAACGGTTGCGTTGTGCCATCCGCAAACATCAGACAAGCATAAATCATAGGCCAAACGCCCATGAGCCAGAAGATAGCCACAAGAATTGCATTCACATCTGCCAACTGGAATGTTAACAACTTCCAAACCAGCGAAAACGTCTCTGGTTGAGCAAGTGGATCTAACCATACGGTATAGACAAGAAATGTAATCCATATCAAGAACAAGGCAATTTTTCTGCCCATAATCTTGACCCATAACTTTATACATCAATTATTTAACTTTAAAAGTCCGATAACAGCACTTACCTCCGTCTTAAGTCACACCAACTTGCATTCAAAAGAAAGCCACAGCCTCTCCTTTCTTTCCTCCGCGTCCTCTGCGACCTCCGCGGTTTGTTCTCTCCTAAAAACCTCGAAAATTGTTCACACTCGTGTAGTGTTCGCAACAGACTCTGGTGCTGAACCAGCACCAGAGTCTGGTAAAGGTGGACGAATACAGAGATAGGCAAGGGGTCCCAGTAGAGGAACCAGCGATACTGCCCAAAAAACTGGGGGAATATTGAACCCTCGACGCGCCATATCATCGCCGAGAACGCTCGGAAACAACAGACAGAACAGGCAAAAAGCCAAACTCATGCCATTGACAAAGCGATCGCTTTGGAATTGTTGAATAAACCCTGCCCAATCACCCGCAAGCAAGCCAAATGCTAGCAAGAAAAGCGTGCTGAAATTGAGGATAATACCCGTCCAGCGAGAATCAAAAACTTTCAGCAAGGTATCCTTTTGCCCGGAAAACTCTTGATTCGGTTCCCTCAATGCTAAATAAGGTATTAGGCTAATCACTCCCGTTCCCGCTGAACCCAAAGCAAAAGGCCAGAAACGAATCTTTTGCATCCTCCCATCGACGAACAAAAGACAGCTATAGATGAGTATCCAGATGCCAATCAGGGAAAATATAGAAAGGATAATTGGGTTGACCTGGGTCCACTGACCCGTCAATATATTTTTAATGAGCCTCAGTGTGTCTGGCGTAATTGGCGGTGCCAGCAGCAAAACATAGGAGATAAATCCAGCCCATAATAACCAAAGTGCTGTTTTTCTAGCCATATTTCCATCAAATTTTAATTTCTAGATTGTGCGGGTTGCCGTTCCGTGGAGAAAGCTTCGGCATTAGTTTCTGGTAAGGGAGGACGCAGGCAAAGATAAGCTAAAGCGCCAAACAAAGGAATCAGCACTACTATCCAAAAAAGTGTAGAATTCTTGATTCCCCGACGCGCCATATCATCTCCCAGAAGTGCGGGAAATATTAACCACAGCAGGCAGAAATCCAAACTCATGACATGAACGAAGCGATTTGTCTGGAACTGCTGAATATAATCTGCCCAATTCCCGCCCAATAAGCCATATACAACCAAACTCCCAGCGCCGAATGTTAGTAAAAAACCAAGCCACCGGGAATCGAGTATTTTCAGAAATAAATTCTTTTCTCCGTGAAATTCCTGGTTGGGTTCTCGCAGTGCTAAATAAGGCAACAAAGCAAATGCTCCGACTCCAAAAGAGAACGCCGAAAAAGGCCAAGCTGCTACCTTTTGCTGTTTGCCATCAATGAGCATCAGACAGGCGTAAATCATCGGTACGATGCCCAGAAGATTGAATAGCGTGACGACTAGGGGGTTAATCCCTGTCCATTGACCTGTGGAGAGATTTTTGATAAGTTCAAATGTGCCTGGTTGTTCAGGAGGTGCTAACAGAAAGGCATAGGTAATAAATGCTGCCCAAAGCAACCAAAAGCCAATTTTTCTAGCCATATCAGTGAAGAATGAAAAGCAAAAATTAGAGCTAATCGCAATTAGCCATGTTTATCGTTCGTGGTTCGTGGTGGGCTACCCAATCGCTAATCGCTAATCGCGATTAGCGATTTTCTAAATTAAGCAGGTTGCGTAAGAGCATCCGAGAGATAATCGGCGGCGGCTTCAACGAGTGCGATCGCATTTTCGTACACCATCCGCGTTGGCCCCAAAACACCCACACTTCCCACGGGTACTGAACCCTGCTGGTAAGTTGCAGAAATCAGCGTACAGGTACGCATCGGTTCTAAAGGATTTTCCGAACCAATCCGCACCGTCACCCGCGAACCAGAAGTGACATCTGAGATAGCCGTGACATCTGGTCTAGGCCATTCAAAGATTAAAGGCCACAGCTGGTCTTGTTCCTCTTCCAATAGATGTATAAGCGTCTGCACTTGCTGTAACTCGGAAAATTCTGGCTGACGCAATACTTCAGCGACGCCACGAACCATAATTTGAGTTGTGGCAGGTTGGGAAGTGCGACGGATCAAGTTGGAAAGCAGATTTCGCAAGGAATCGACATATCGTTGAAATTCTCGGTCTAGTTCGCTCCAGTCTAAAGTTGCCAATTCACTGAGCGATCGCCCCCGCAAGTGGCTATTCAGAAAATTCGATAAAATTTGCAACTCCCGATCTACAATTTCTGCGTCCGGTTGCTCATCCTCCGATTCTGAGAGCGGTAACTCCATTAAGACGCTAGTCGTCTCATAAGAATCCGTCACCACAATCAGCATCACCCTTCCCGGATCGAGCTGCACCAGTTGCAAATGCCGCAAACGATTAGTTCGAGTCTGCGGCATCGTGATCAGGGTAATATAACCGCTGAGCGTTGCCAGAATTTGCGCTGCACCCCGCAACACAGTCTCGAAACTCTGATGTTCCAAGTTCAAACGGTTTGTGAATAACTGCTCTACCTGACGCCCCAAGGCTTCAGAAGGCTTAATTAATTGATCGACATAAATTCGATAGCCAGAGTCAGAGGGAACCCGTCCAGCCGAGGTATGGGGTTGATAGAGCAACCCCGCTTTCTCTAAGACGCCCATTGCATTGCGAATCGTCGCTGGACTGACGCACAGATTATACTCGTCTACCAAAGCTTTTGAGCCGACTGGCTCAGCCGTCGCAATATAGTGACGGACAGTTGCCCAGAGAATACGTTGTTGACGGTCAGTCAGACTTACTTGCCTAGCCATTTAAACGAAAGCCGAATTGGATAGGGTTTTAAAAACAATTGGAAATTCCTGGACTTCTGATGATGAATTTCTCAGTAAGTCCGGCGCTCTTGTCAAGCAAGCAGCCGATTAAATATAGGATAGGTTAAAACAGAATAGCAGATGCTGCCTTCTGCCTGCCGGTTCGCCACACCCAGCCAGTAGAAGCATAACAGCCGCCGAACTCCAACCTTAGACATACCATGACGATCGATCGCAGAGTTAGGACATTATCGCTACCCGTAACTCTAGAGTCCACAGTCTCTATCAGGATTGTCTGTAGTCTACTCGACTGCATCGAAGTTTGTCAGCCAAAACCTCTAAATACTTATTTCGCTAGTAAAAATTAAAACAATATCGTGAACCGTATTTAATTAAAAAATCTAGCCCCAGCCTTTTTCCTTAGTAGGGAAGAAAGAGAATTCTTGTCCTCTTGTTGCAGGAAAGGGGTTGGGGAAGAGGTTCCAGCTTCAAGATAGTTTTGTACTGGGATCGTTAGTATTGGGAAATTGTCGGATCGACTCGGATTGAGTAGGCATCGATGCCACCAGCAATATTTTTGACATTGGTGAAGCCTTGCATTTGTAGCCACTGGCACATCTGCGCCGACCGGATGCCATGATGACAGAGAACCAGCGTCTCGGCGTGCGGATCGAACTGGGTATGGATTTGGTCAGCCCAGTCGGCAAATTCCGACAAGGGGAGGTTTTCAAAACCCTCAATGCTGGCGATCGCAACTTCCCGGGGTTCTCGCACATCCACCAATTGCAGACTCTTCGGAGAATCGGCAAGACGGCTGGCAAGTTCTTCTACGCTAATCTGGGGAATATCTTGGCTAAAAGATTGAGCAGACATGAGGTTGTGCAACGCTTGAGATTAACTAAGATTTTAATAGTTAGCAGTCCGATGAGCTGAAATAATAGGTTCTGACATCGGGATTAGTGTTCTTAGCTGAATCGCGCTCACCCAAGGTCTATATTTCACCATGAAGCGACGCTCGTTTTTCTACGTTCTAGCAGCTGGCGTTTTAGTGCTGCTGTTAATTGGTGCCGGTGGCTTTTACTGGTTAAGGGCAAACAGCCCCCTCGCCCTTCTAGGAGGTGGGGAAGTGACGAACCCAACTGCCACCATATTTGTGCCGAAACAGGCACCCGTAATGGTGTCATTGCTTGTGAATCCAGATCGGTTGGAAGGGTTGCGGCAGGCTGTAGCGCGTCCCGCGAACCGCAAGCGATCGCGTGCAGAACTCAACCAATTTAAACAAAGCTTACTCGCGAACACGGATCTGGATTATCGCCGAGATATCCAACCCTGGCTAGGGGATGAAATCACGCTGGCTCTCACCAGCTTAGATTTTGATCGCACCCGTGACAATGGAGAGCAGCGCGGGCTGCTCCTGGCTGTCACGACCAAAAACCCACAACGCAGCCGCGAGTTTGTGGATTTGTTCTGGCAGAAGCAAGCAAATGTCGAGACAGATTTAGTCTTTGAAACTTATAAAGGTGTCAAGCTGATTTATAAGAATCAGGATTCACTCGTCAAAACTCAAGACGCGGTCAATAAAGGCTTTTACAACCGCGATAGATCGGCATTGCCAAAAGACACGATCAACCGCGCCTCAGCTCAAAACTCGGTTGCTACCGCAGTTGTCGGCGATCGCTTTGTGTTGTTTGCCAATAATCCTAGGGTGCTGAAAGAGGCCATTAATAATGTGCAAGCGCCCAATCTCAGCCTTAGCGATTCAACTTCTTATCAGCGGGCAATTGAAAGCATCTCTCAGCCGAAAATTGGTCTGACTTATGTGAATCTTCCGTCACTGGCGAAGTTGCTGGGGAATAATTCACCGATGGAAATTAGCCAGACGTATGAGAGTTTAGCGATCGCTATCTCTCCAAAAACTCAAGGATTGCTGGCAGAAACCGCTTTATTGGCGGCTACCGGGCAGGAAATCTCCCCGACAACTCCTAGCCTATCTCAACCAGTCGGAGCGTTGCAGTATCTACCAGAGAAAATAGCGATCGCCGCTTCTGGTAGTAACTTAGAGCAACTGTGGACTCAACTCACTTCTGGATTAGATAGCGATGATAGCCTTGCTCAACTCATCAATCAACCCATCGCGAATCTCCAAGCGCGTTGGGGCATTGATCTAAAGCAAGATATCTTTAGTTGGGTGCAAGGCGAGTACGCTTTGGGAATGCTACCTCGTCCCGACCGCAAAGATTCAGATTGGATTTTTGTCGCCGAGAAATCAGAAACGACAAAAGCAGAAGCGGCAATCGATCGTCTAGACGCTTCTGCCAAACAGCAAGGGTTGAGCGTTAGCTCATTTACTCTGGAGAATCAACCGATCTCTGCCTGGACAAAACTCACAACCACCGCCGAGAAGAATCAGGGTGACGACCAAGATCCCGTCAAGCTAGAAGCACAGGTGAAAGGAGTTCGCGCCAGTATCGGCAAGTACGAGATTTTCACCACTTCGATTGAAGCAATGAATCAAGCGATTAAGGCTCCGGATAATTCTCTCGTCAAGAGCGATCGCTTCCAGGCAAACATCACCTCTTTACCCCAGCCAAATAACGGCTATTTGTATCTAGATTGGGCATCTAGTCAGGCGTTCTTAGAGCGTCAGCTGCCCATTGTCAGAGTAGTGGAACTGGTGGCGAAACCGTTATTTAACGAACTAAATTCGCTTGCCTTTAGCAGCTACGGCAGCGATGACGGGGTTCGCCGCAGTAAAGTCTTCCTCCGCCTAGGTGCTAAGGCTGAGGAATGATTCGCAAATCGGGGTTAAGGAAAGGGAATTGGTAATCAGTAATCGCTAAAAACTTCCCGCCTCCCCCCTGCTGAGTCATATCCTGTTTGCTAGATTCCCATAAATTCCCGAAACCCCAAGAGAGCTATCTCTTGGGGTTCTCTATTCTTTGGGCTACTGTGTATACACAAGTCTTCTTGAACTGCCAGTCCCGTTTTGCTCCTCAAGCCTTATTTGTAGTCAGTAAAACAGTTACAACGCACCCAAACGCAACTGAATTGAACCCGAAAAAATGTCCAGCCTCTGCTGCCTAGTTGCCGATATCGCCCACGAAATTAACGACTCTGTGAATTTTATTTATGGCAACCTGGTTTAGACCAATAATTATATCCGAGACCTTCTTGAAATCTGACGCCTCTATCAACTAAAAGGCAGATAGAATTCGGCAAATTGTCTTGAATTTGTGAAATTTCTCATGGTTAGATGAAGCTGAGATAAAGCTAGTTGAGATTCACGAAGGCCTTTAAGTGACGCTAATTTTTCCAATCCGTATAAAAATGCACTAAATTTGGTACCGCTTTGGTTCATAGTTTGTCAGTACTAGCCAAGCAATAATTCGGAGGAAGTCAAAGCTGCATCTTTAAATTACAAGTAAACTGGAACTTAGTCATAGATTTACGTGACTATACAGTAGATTCGCGGTTTTTTTGCTTTTCACTTCAAAAAAATCTAACAAGTACCATGACAAAAAAACTGGCTAATGGTATAATCCCGCAATCTTTAATGTTATTTGAATTATTGCCGGTACTTGTCTTGGCTAATTATTTACATTTAAACGAAATTAATACAGTGCGGGAAATTAACGCAGCAGTGGTTAATATCAGTGGTCGTCAGCGGATGTTATCTCAACGCACGGCACTGTTCGCCTTAAGACTAGTCTGTACTAAAGATATTGCCGAGCAAGAGAAATTGCGCTCTACTTTGCAAGCTGATCTGGATTTGATGGAACGGTCGCATAGTGGTTTGATCGAGGGCAATCCGGAGATGAAACTACCGGGTCAACCATCACCCGTTGTTTGGTCAATGTACTTTGAGCCACCGCTAAATTTAGACCAGCACATACGCCAATATATCGCGCAAGCAAGAGCGATCGCCCAAGCAACCCCTGAAGAACTAACCTCAGACAATCCGCATCTACGTTACATTCTTACAGAGTCTTCTACCAACCTGCTTGAGGCTCTAGATGCAGTGGTGAGCCAATATCAACAAGAAAGTGATATTGAACAACTCGCCCTTAATATTCATCAAGCGGAACTCTACGAGCAAAGTTGTGCCACCGCTGCCCAAGCTGTTGCTCAATCAAAGCATTTAGAGCAAGCTTTGCACGACCTGCAACAAATCCAATCCCAACTCGTTGAAAAAGAAAAAATGTCCAATTTGGGATGTTTGGTAGCAGGGGTGGCTCACGAAATCAACAACCCTGTTAGCTTTATCTATGGGAACCTAAATTATGCAGTTGACTATGTGCAAAATTTGCTTGATTTAGTGACGCTTTACGAGCAAGAGTGCCCCAATCCTAGCTGCTTGATGCAAGAAAAAATCGCAGAACTCGACATAGATTTTCTCAGAGAAGACTTGCCTAAAGTGATGTCTTCAATGGAAATAGGGGCAAAGCGTATTCATCAGATTGTGCTATCGTTGCGAAATTTTTCTCGCAATGATGAACAGGTTATGCAGCAGGTGAACCTTCACGAAGGGATTGATAATACCCTGCTGATTTTGCAAAACCGACTAAAAGCACATGGCAACTATGCAGAAATTGAAGTGATTAAAGAGTATGCTGATTTACCTTTGGTGGAATGTTACCCAGGGCAAATGAGCCAGGTATTTATGAATTTGCTCGGCAATGCGATTGATGAGTTAGAGCGTTACAGTAGCGAAATCCTAAATAAAGGTTCTATTTCGGGGGTTCGCAGTTCGGATGAATTACTCAACAAACCCAGTCAAATTTTGATTCGCACAGAACTGACTTCTTCCAATACGATTATTGTGCGGATTGCTGATAACGGGCAGGGCATGAATGAAGATGTTAAAGCCCGATTATTTGAGCCATTTTTTACCACCAAGCCTGTCGGTAAAGGTACTGGGCTAGGGTTATCCATTAGCTATCAGATTGTAGTAGAGAAGCACAAAGGTTCGCTTAATTGCGTATCGGTACCTGGACAAGGATCAGAATTTTGTATTGAGATTCCCGTGTGGCACACTCAGGAAGAATCAACGCTTCACAGAAGAAATCAACTTTTGGCAAGTTAACAGCCGTGAGAGCGCACCATTTTTGTAAAAAGTGCGAATGGAATTCTCCAGAGATATTTAGCCAAGGAAAAAAGTTGTATTTTATTGATACAGCTTTTGTTGTTAATTGTTCATTCTCATGTCTAACTTACCGCCGCTGAATACCGAAACGATTTGGGCTATCCTGAACGATGAAATTGATGATGCCACAGTGAACCAACTGGTGTGGCAATGCTTGGGTTATCGCTACGACACAGGGGCGAATCAATGGGACGCGAGCGAAGTTCCCCCAGAATGGCGAGATGAATATCCACAACCGCCTGATTTTATTGAGAACCGTCCACCAACGGTGAAGCTGACTCGCTCGATTCCGGCAGAGAACAAGCAGCTACTAAAAGAACAACTCGGCTTTAAAGGCTACAAATTGGGTGAATTTGGTCCCAGGCAGACTCGTCGGGCAACAGCGGCGAATTGGCTGTTGAGCTATATGCAAACCACCCGTTGAACTAAGTCATACTAAGCGGGACTCAAATCACCACTGCCCACGCCCTAAACTATAAACAAGTTATCGGGAGTGGATAAATCCCAGGATTGGCTGACTCCCGGCAACAAATTCATTGAATGGAGACTAATTCAGGTGGAGACAAACCAGAATGTGCCCGTTGAACACCAAAATGTACCTGAAGGGCATCGGGGGCTGCACGAATTTTTGTATAGCTCCGACGACGAACACGCTGCCCCTGAGATAGCGACTCCTGTCGATCTCGAAAACGATGGAACTGAAGTGCTACCGCTTCAGGATTGGTGCGATCGCGTTCAGAATGCGAAAATTGCTGGGGTGTACGCTGTGTTAAATACCCAACGTCAGACGCAATATATCGGATACTCGCGGAATGTGCTGCTTTCCCTGAATGGTCATGTCGCTCAAAATGGGAGAGAAACTTGCGCGTTTGTGCGGGTGCAGGCGTTCAAGTTCCCGAAACGCACGGACATGGAAAATTTGCGAGAGGCGTGGATTTCCGGACTCGGCAGCGTTCCGCCTGGTAACGCTGAGGTCAGTGAGATGTGGGCTAGCACGGTGGGCGAAGTTGCAAAAGCAGCCATGTCGCCCGAAGAGCGCAACGCCTATGAGGAGAAAAAGCTCAAACTTCGCAAGGCGATGGCAGATAGCACGCTCACTAAGGATCTTGCAGATGCCGAGGAAAGTGATGCCAAGAGGCAGCAAAAGCTAGAAGCGGCAGTGAATAACGACGACTGGAGTGCTGTCATCGAGGGACAGACGCGGGAAACTCATTCGTAATCGTGAAAAAACACCCAAATGAGGACATTTGGGTGTGAAAAGGCAGGGATTCAATCAAAATTAAAAAGTCATAAGGTAAAAAATTAGGAATCGATAATTTTGACTACCCTTTCGATAGAACGTCTGCCATTAGGCAAGGTAATAATTAACTGATTCGTATTCAAATTTAGAGTATAAGTGTACCGACCGTTTTTGGCGACATAAACATTCCTCTTTGGAGAAGAAACAGGGAGAAGAATGCTACCTTTGCCATTCTTCGCACGACCCACGTAGAAGGTGCCTTTGCGAGTGTAACAAATCCCTACATAATGATTGGTTGTTTCGACAGAGAAACCTTCTGCGATGTCGTTGATGCAATCGTTAGAAGCAGCTACTTGGATTGGGCGATCGCTTACACCGGAAGCACTTTTTGTAAGTTCTGCTGCTTGTACTGTTGGTGCTAAGAATAATAATGCTCCCGCGCTTGCTAAAGCGAGTTTCAATGCTTGTTTGCCATTCAATCCAAGTTTCACAGATGCCATTTCATTTTCTTCCTTTGACAGAGCGTAATCAAGTGAGTAATCGTTTTGTTTAAGGATTAGCTGAAAAAATGAATTTTCGTACTAAAACTAAAAGCTGAACACCCACTATTATGCCTGAAACAAAACTAACAACTAAATAGTGAGAGTTGCTGCTATAGTATTACTCCAAACTATTAATTAACTTTTCAATAGAACGTCTGCCATTTGGGAGCTTAATAACGAGCTGACTCTTACTCATGTCCACCGTGTAAGTGTACGGACCGTTTTTAGCCGTAAATACATTACGGTTGTAAGAAGTAAGAGGAACAGTTATACCACCACGCCCATTCTTGGCATAACCGACATAAGTGTGGGGATTATCTCCGCCGCAAATATACACTAAGTAGTTTTTCGTTTCAGCAGCAACGAAAGTACTTTCATCCCTATGACAACCCACCTCTGTTTGAGCTAGTTCGATAGAGTGGGAAGTCGATAAAGTTTGAGATGCAGGTTGCTGAGAAGTGAAAGCAACCTTCTCGGCACTTTTTTCAGTTAGTTGTACAGCACCTACTGAAGGTGCTAAGAATAATAATGCTCCTGTGCTAGCTAAAGCTAATTTCAAAGCCTGTTTGCAATTGAATTCAGATTTCGTAAATACCATTAATTTGACCTTCTTTGTAAGATAATAACCGTAAGATTACGGTTGTTTTTTGGGGAACTATCTGTTTGTCGATAGTTTTATCTTCAGAAGGGCGCAAGGCATTTCCAGAAATCCCAGAAATCTTTTGCGAGTAAACTAGGCAGGAAGCAATAAATCTTGATTTTTAGCCTTCGTATTCGCTATCGATTTCAATGTCAAGGGTTTCTTCATCAAATCGGATGTAGAGAATATTTGGGCGACAGCAAACTTGGCAATCTTCAATATACGACTGCTGACCCCCAGCACTTAGATCAACAAATGTAACGTTTGGTTCGCCGCAATAGGCACAAAAATACTCAGATGTTGATTGCATTTAATTTATTCCTCTAATCATCGTTATTGAGTCCATCGCAACACTCTTTCATTAACGATGGTTTGATTCCCTTGAATAATGCGTAGCTGGCTTTGGGTAAGAATATAACGGGTATTACCTTGAACAGCAACAAACTGACCACTACTGTTACTGGGAACCGTTGCATTAACAGTGTTTTGGGTTCCATTTTTGGCACCCCCAATATAGACTAAAGTACCTCCCTTAGCCATACAGATATGGGCGAAATAATTTCTAGTTTCAGCAGCACGGTATAAAGATGTATTCGGTGGGCAGCGGGTGTTCAGAAGTTGAGCAAGTTCAATCGAATTGGAAGTTGATAAGGGTTGAACCTGGAGAATTTCTGCTGTGTTTTGCAGGGAAAATTCAAAGCGATCGCTCTCGGCACTCTGTTCTCCAGCGTACACCGAAGAGGTCAGGAATAAAAATGCTCCTACGCCCGCCAAAGCTTGTTTTAACATCTGCTTATCCTTGGTTGCTTGCTCTATTCAATTTATAAAAAAAAATCCCCACCAGTACAGCGTCTGGTGGGGGAAAATCTGATAAATGGAACGATTATTTAATTCCCACTTGCATTCTGTAACTGGCGTTTCCTCTAGTCCCGCCAACAACGATCTTATAGTCCCCGCTTCTAGGCAATGTGCCGCTCCAGCTAGTTGCCTCTTGTGCAATAATTCGCCCATTCGGAGCTACGATATCAAAAACAGCGTTGTCTTCAAGAGAGGTAATGCCGATCGTCATTTTCTGGCGTACCTTGGCACCCAGCAGATAAATATCTCTCGTTCCTCGCACGACCGAGTATTCTACAACTGCTGAGCTTTTCCCTTTTGCAAATCGAACCCGCTGGGTGCGACCTTGCGGTTGAGCTGCCAAAACAGTTGGTTCAACTGCCGCAGCACCTGTGGAAGTTACGGTTTTGGCGATCGCTTCTACAGAGGGAATCAAGCACAAAAGCGCTCCTGCACCTACTAGAGTGAGTTTAAAAGCAAATTTACGATTAAATTGAGGTTTTACGAATACCATCTGTTAGCCTGCCTTGGGAGAATAAAACTCTTCTTAGAGTCTCACTGGACTTTCTAACAACTACATCTGTGCGATCGCTGTTTTCATAAAATGCCAGAATCGGCTTATCCGTGTCCTTACGGTCGTAATCACCCCGTAGGCTAGGTTAAGCAGGGTGAAGCCTCCCGAAAATGAGCCTTAGCGTCGGCTAGATGCTTCTGGAGGGTTGCGACTGGTAATGGCCCTTGCAAGTGGTTCCAAGGCAAAACTTGATCTAACGACCAACTGGCGTGGATGTAGGAATCGAGATCCGGCAGTTGTCCTCGCAGTTCTTTAAAGGCACGGCGGTAGCTGCCTAGAGAGTCGCCGTAGTGTCGTGTCAGTTCTAGAAGATGGGAAAGTCGGCGATCGCCTCTGGATATTAAAGCTTGGATTGCTGACCAATTATAGCTTTCCGGTCGAAACTCAATCCCTTCGCGGCGCAATTGCTTCTCTAAGCTTTTCAGCCGCTTTTCGGCATCCCGATTCACTCCAAACCACTGAAACGGCGTATGAGCTTTAGGGACAAAAGTGCTGCATCCGAGTGTCAAGCGTAACCCAGGCGCGGCTTTTTTCAGCGATCGCATCATCGCCACAGTTGCTTCTAAATCTTCGGGTTCCTCCCCCGGAACTCCCACCATTCCATAGAGTTTGAGGTTGCTTAATCCACCTGCTTTGGCATTGATTGCAGCTTGGATGATTTCCTCATTCGTCAGCTTTTTATTGATAATCTGCCGCAATCGTTCCGAGCCACTTTCTACGGCAATGGTGAGCGATCGCGTGTCTCGTTTTGCTAAAGTTTGAGCTAGCTGTACCGTCACCGTATTCGTCCGCACCGAAGCAATGCTGAGGCGGACATCGTCGTACTTTGGCTGACTCAAATAATCTAGAAGGGTTTCAAACTCTGGGTGTTGCGTAACAGACGCCCCCAATAATCCCAGCCGATTCGTCACCGCCAATCCCCGATCGATGGCTGGAATTAGCGAACTTTCCAAACTAGCTGTCCGAAACGGCAATGTTAGATAACTCGCCAAACAGAAGCGGCACATTTCCGGGCAACTCCGTACCACTTCCACCATATAAATATTTTCCCACGCCGCCTTCTCTGTCACCACAGTGGAAGCGGAAAGCGTATTTCCCCGATAGGTTTGCTTTTCAATGACGGCGGGAATCTCCGCATCTACGGGCAAAATTGACTGGATGGAGCCATCCGGTGAGTGATATTCAACTTGATACAAACTAGGAATATAGATTCCTGGTACTTGCGCCAAACGCCTTAGTTGAGCTTGTCGGGTAGCAGTTCTAACTTCTTTATACGCATCAATAAAATTGCCGAGCAGATTTTCGCCATCTCCCAGCAAAATGACATCAAAAAAGTCAGCAAAAGGTTCTGGATTGGCAGTTAATACGGGTCCTCCCCCAAATACGAGGGGATGATTGTCATCACGCGCCGATGCTCGATTCGGAATCTCTAGCAATTCCAACAAATTGAGGATATTGACATAATCCAATTCCCAAGAAAGGGAAAATCCGACTAATTCAGGCGATCGCAGCAGCGGCTCATGAGTATCTGTAAATAGGCGGCTGACTTCAAGATCGGAGCGCATTGCCAAAGACGCCCACACCACCTGATAGCCTAGGCTAGTGATGCCAACGCTGTACTCATTCGGGAAGGCAAATATAGTCCGGATGGCGTCGGTGTCAGGCGTCGCGGGTGTAAATAAAAGACGTTCTGCGGCAAAAACTCCAGACATCACAGGCAAATAAAACCTTAAAAGATTATCTTATTCATATTTAATTTTAAGCGATAAAATTATCAGATTGAAAATTAAGGTTAGCAAGTTGGCAGCAATAACCGGAAAAGATTGAATGTAAAAACCGTACACTAACCACAAAAACACTCCCGAACAGAAAATAATCAACATTTCCAGGGAAACATCTTTGGCTGATTTTGTTTGCCATACTTTAAACAATTGAGGCAAAAAAGCTACAGTGGTCAAAGTTGCCGCCAAAAATCCCAAACCCGTCACAAAATCCATGCTACTGCCAATTGATTTGCAAAAAGAATTATAGATAAGATTTAACTATAGCAGTCCTATATGATTCGTGAATGCGAGAACCCCGACTTCTTAAAGAAGTCGGGGTTCTGAAGTGATTTGTAATCTCTCTTCTTTCTTTTTCTTCGCGTCCTATAGCGCTAACGCGCATCCGCGCCGCTTCGCGAACGCTAAGGCGTCTAAGCGCTAACGCGCAGGCTCCGCCAACGCAGTTTGTTAATAGAGATTTTGTTCAATTAATCTCAAATCTGGTTAATTCGACCCTAAAACAATAAGCCTGCCTCCGCAGGCTTATTCTGTATAGACGCAGACTAAAGTCTGATGGAAGCAGTGCATCCACCTAAAATACAACTTGGCATCCCTGCATTGAGGGAACAACCGCACAGATGACTGCATTCGCGATAAAACCCAGACCTAAAGAAAAACCACTAACCAAGAGGATTGTTAAAGCTAATAATCCAAAAGGGCTACTTTCTAAAGGTTTTAATGACGGGAAAAATTCACTGAATACATGAAACCCATCCAGAGGAGGAATAGGCAGCATATTAAAGAGAAACAAGCTCAAATTGATAGACGCACCCAGGTAGAGAAATTCAGAACTCAGAATTCTTGTTGAGAACAAGCTGAAATCCAATTTGAGAATCAAAAGAAACAGAATGCCCAAGCCTAGATTTAACAAAGGACCAGCGATAGAAACCAAAATATTGCTAATTTTCTTATGGCGAAACCGTGCGGGATTGATAGGCATTTGTCCCCACGCCATACCAGCAATGCAAAGAAAAATAATTGACTCCCATCCCATGTGAATCACTGGATTCAAGGTCATGTGTCCGCTTTTTTTGGGGGTGTCATCACCTTGACTTAAAGCAGCTATACCATGAGCGAGTTCGTGTAGCGTCACTGAAGCCACAACCAGGATGATAATTCTTAGAAAGAGTATAGGATCGGTCAGAATTGTTTCAATTAACATCGCTTGACCTCGATAAGGCGGTAATACAGCAACCCAAAACGAAATAAAATCAACAATCAATTGACTGACAGAACTTACTGCACCCAGTAGTTTTGATCGCAATCTTCATAACTTATGTATTTATCTGCTTGGTGGCTGAAGATTACGCACAAACGTTAAGCAAATTGTCCATGATGGATTGGCATCAGAAGGGCGATCGCTTATACTGATCCCAGCGGGTGCATCTGTCTTAGGAAGGATATTTTGAGCTACAAACCGAAGTTACTGTTTTCCAGATAAGTTCCCAAAAAGCGATCCCCCTGAGAAATGTTCTTGGCAAACATTTTTCAGGGGGGATCGCCGACTTCAGCGCTAACCCGCTCCTCTCAAAGCTAGATTTTTATCAAATACCACGTCCGCTCCTCTAATAAGCTCAGCCAGAGAGCAAGAAGCTGATAATTAGGAGTTTGATAGAAAATGCCTTGAGATTTGCCCCATTTCTTGAAGTTACTTAAGCTATCAACCAACAAGGTCTAGAACAAAGCTTGGAACTGGATGAGTTTAGGTGTATTCTTTGACGGAATAAAAAAATAACAATTTGACAAAAAGCGAATAAGTTCACATTGTGTAGGCACAGATCCCGGATTCAAGCCATAAAATAGGCAACAATAAGCAGGGAATTTTGCGCCAGAAGTTTTTGGTGATTGAGGAGTTGACGTGACCAAGTTCATCTCAAGACTGAAGGATTTATCAGGCAAGTTCAATGCGGGGGTGTCAAATGAACCAGTCGAGACTCCTGTAGGTAATAAAGAAGAACCAGTCGATACTCCGATTGATGGCAAGGAACAAGACGAAGGACACGCAGACGCATCACGACATCGTCGGGAATTGAAGCGAAATCTCTTGCGGCTGAAGCGCTTCTCCACTCAGGAGCTTCCTAAAATTGTCAAGAAGCCATTCACTGGAGAAAACCCACTCCATCATCAGCGTCGATTTTGGATTGGTTTAGGTGTGGGAGGAGGAGCGATCGCGCTTTTGACTGCTGCGTGGTCGCTGGAGAGTAGCTTACCCGATACCAGCGATGCCTTAACCTTGATGCGACCAGAGACTTTGACAATCAAAGCCTCAAACAACAAGATACTTCAACAAATCGGCCCTGCTACTCGCGAAACCCTCAAAATTGACAAAATTCCCAAGCAGCTAATTCAAGCTTTCATTGCGATAGAAGACAGACGCTTTTACAAACACCAGGGAGTTGATTACCAGGGAGTTTTAAGGGCAGCTTTTTCTAACCTGATAGCAAGAGACGTTGTAGAAGGCGGTAGCACCATCACCCAACAGCTGGCGAGGATGGTTTTTCTCGATCAGGAGCGTAGCGTCTGGCGCAAGCTGAAGGAAGTCCGAACCGCTCAAAAAATCGAAAACGAAAATACCAAAGATCAAATTCTAGAACGCTACTTAAATTTGGTCTATTTGGGAGAAGGTGCTTATGGCGTGGCAGATGCGGCTTGGGTTTACTTTTCTAAGCCGGTGTACGAACTAACCTTATCGGAAATGGCGACACTTGCTGCCATCCCACCAGCACCCAATCAATATTCGCCCATTAAAAATCCGCAAGTAATTAAAGAGCGCCGCAATCTGGTATTACAACAGATGCAGCTGGCGGGGTTCATTACAGCCGCCGAAGCCGAGAAAGCGATCGCTGACACCCTGATAACAAAACCCAGCCGTCCTAAGCGGCTCGAAAGGTTTGCCCCTTATTTCACCGAATACATCCAACAAGAACTGCCCAAACACGTCTCGCCAGCAGCGATTAAGGCTGGAGGATTAACAGTAGAAACCACCCTGAAGCCAGAATGGCAGGAAGCGGCGGAAAAGGCCGTTATCGAAACCGTTGAAAACAGCGGTCGCGGTCAAAACTTCGAGCAAGCCGCCCTTGTGGCGCTCGATCCGCGTACCGGCGAGATTCGGGCAATGGTCGGGGGAAAAGATTTTTATAAGCAACAGTTTAATCGCGTTACTCAGGCACAGCGCCAGCCCGGTTCGACATTTAAAGCGTTTGTATACACGACAGCAATGGCTGCCGGTTTCACGCCCTATCGCGGCTACCTGGACGCTCCCTACAAAGTAGACGGCTATACCCCCAAAAACTACAGCGAAGAGTACCGGGGCTGGATCTCCATGCGTGATGCCCTGATTGGCTCAATCAATACTGTTGCTGTCAAAGTTTTGGTCGATGTGGGATGGGATACGGTGATCGATGTCGCCCACAAAATGGGCATTGAATCAGAACTGAAGCCGACCTATTCCACTGCCTTAGGTGCCTCTGAAGTGAACCTGCTGGAACTCACCAGTGCGTATGGCACCTTTGCGACAAAAGGGATGCATACCAAAAATTACGGCATTCGTCGCGTTCTTGACCGACGCGGGAACGTTATCTACGAAGCGAAGTTTAAGCCCGACCGTGTCCTCCAAGAAGATACGTCTGCGATTATGACCTGGTTGCTGCGGGGTGTCGTGAATGAGGGGACGGGTCGCGCCGCCGCTCTAGACGATCGACCTGTTGCTGGGAAGACGGGCACCTCGGATGAGGCACGCGATCTGTGGTTTATTGGCTACATCCCCCAAATGGTTGCGGGTGTCTGGCTGGGCAACGATGACAACAAACCGACTTGGGGCGCGAGCAGTACAGCCGCCTACACCTGGAATAAATTCATGGCGGAAGTGGTTAAAGATATCCCGGTCGAGAAGTTCCCAGATCGACCCACCGAGCTAGAAGGACGTAAAGCCCAGCTCACGATCAAGCCCATCAAGCCTAAAAGCATCTTCTCTGGAAGCATCATCTCCAAAAACAGCGACGACGATGATACACCCCGGCGTAGCCGGTCTCGTCGGACGAGAGATAGCGATGATAGCTCCAGCGAAGAAACTCCCCGGCGCAGACGCTACCGTACTAGCAGCGTCCAAAGCTCCGAGAGCACGCCTCGACGGAGACGGCGTCGCAGCCAAGAAGTCCAGCCTCAAGAAGAATCTAGACCTCGCTACCGTCGTTCTCGCCGCCAAGTAAGTACAAATTCTCAAAGCCAAGAGAGTTCAAGCAATAGCAGCCGTCGCTACCGCCGTTCTCGTCGCCAAGCAAGCACAAGCTCTCAGGAGTCGGCACCCGTTCAGCGTTCTGTTCGCAGAAGGGCATCATCAGATTCTACTTCTAGCACTGCACAGCCAAGGAGAAGACGAACTTACAATTCTGCGCCAACCGCTCCACGGGCACCGAGGAGAACAGCGGATGCCGCCCCACCTCCTGCTCCGCCAGCAGCGCGAAAGGAAAATTAGGAACGATTAGAACAACTTCCTAACTCTCAAGCGCGATCGCGAAAACAATGGGGATCAAACTCAGGGGTGATAGACGATCCCCTGAGTTTTGGTACGATAACCAAAAATCGATAAGAGGGTTACAAAGAATGCATTTATTGATGGAAGTTGCTACAAATACGCCCCATTTTCCAGTCTCTGCTACTGCTGTGTACGCGGTAGGTTTTATTGCCGCTGTAAGTATCGGTTCCGTTGCGTGGTATAACTCTAAGCGCCCTGTGGGTTGGGAAGATAAGGAGCGCCCGGATATCGTACCTGAAGTCAAGAAAGAGGCAAATCCCGGTGTAGGCAAGCCTAGCGCGTAACTCTCTAACAGGAAAATTTTTAGAAAACCTATAAAGATTGTAGAGACATTGCGTTCAACGTCTTTACCGCTTATACAAACGTAGGGCAGGGGTATACCCTGCCCTACAGCGTTATTTTTGGAGACAACGAGATAAAACACCTTGGCTCGAAAAAAGGCTAGCGCAGCGGCTCGAAAAAAGGCTAGCGCAGCGGCTCGAAAAAAGGCTAGCGCAGTGCTAGAGCCGAGCGCAGGGTGACATTTAAATCGGTGTTGGGGTTAACGACAACAACATCAACTCGTTTTTTGCCCAACAGCAGTCCGCCTAAGGCACCTAAACCAGCACCTCCCAAAATTTCTTCAGTTGCGATCGCTCTGTCTCCAGTCAAAGCACCGATTGCGGCTGCGGCGGCTCCACCAACGGCGGCACCTTTCAAAATGGAACTGGTATTCGTTCCCCGGCTAACTTGTTCGGTGCGAGTAATCACTCTGGAAGAGGCATTGATATACTGCCGTTTCCCGTTGTTGAAAACTAATTCTCTGGCAACAAACTGGGAACCGCCTCTAGTTGCGGGTTGCAGTTGACCAACCACCTGAGTTCCTGCCGGAATTAAGATCGTTCCGCGAGTATTTCTGACATTTGTTGCCACCGTCAGCGTTAACGGCATCGTTTCCTTAGGAGACACAACGATTTTATTCGCCTTGTTATAGCGCAAGGGGAGAGTTGTACCTGAAGGAATGCTGACTTGGGAGACAGGTGGAGGCGGAAATTCGTAATATTGGGCAGCAGCAGGCGCAGGCACGACGAAGGGGGCAGCTGCACCGGCGGTCATTGTCAATGCCATGAGTGCAGCGGTTCCTGATTTCCAGCGATTGAAGCGAGACATAGGGAACACTCTCAGCAATTATACGGATAAGGTTCAAGACGCTTCCCGGCTGAATTTGTTTCTTGACAATTGCACTGATTTAGTGCATTGCGAAGGAAAAATAGAGGGCGATGGGGAAAGAACTCCTCCCCAAAGTAGCTACCGTGGACGTTGGCAGACCTCTCCCCAAACCTCTCTCCGACGCGGAGAGAGGCTTTGAAAGCTGTGGTTAGGTATAGAGAGCGGTTCGAGCAAAATAAGTCTCTTGTTTAGCGTAGAGCGACGGTAACTGGCAGCTGAGAACCCAGGGTGACAGTCCTCAAATCAAGGCTAGGATTCACGGAGATAACATCGACAGATTTGCGTCCCCAGAATAAGCCAGCTAAAGCGCCCAAGCCTGAGCCACCCAAGACTTCTTCAGTCGCGATCGCTTTGTCGCCAACCAGTGCTGCGATCGCGGAGGCAGCGGCTCCACCCAAGGCGGCACCTTTCAAGATTGTGTTGGTTCTAGAACCTTTTTTGATTTGTTCAGTTCTCGTCACAATTTGAGAAGTGGCATTGATTGTCCGAGTTCCATCTAAGGGGAGAACAATTTGTGTAGCAACAAATCGAGAGCCTTGACCAGCGGGTTCCAATTGACCGAGAATCTTTGTTCCTGCTGGAATCAAAGTTGTCCCGTAACTGCTTTTAACAGTGGATGAAACTGTTAAAGTTAAAGGCACTTTTTCGGTTCGAGATAGCAGAATTTTCTCAGCTGTTCCGTCATATCTAACAGGAATAGAAGCTCCAGAAGAAATTACAGTCTTGGTCTGAGATGGGTTGCTGGCACGAGGGACTGTAGGGACGGGAACATTGATAGGTACAGCGCCAACAGAACCGGCGAATGTGCCCAGAGCCATCAATACCAAAACGCCAGACTTTAAGTTATTTAAGCGTGTCATAAATAGGAAACCCACGAACTTTGTGTATTTTCACTGATACCTTCTTAGAAGGTTGTGGGTTAAAAAAAGTTTCTGAGAAATAGAAAATTATTTATTTAAGTATTAAAGCTTAGTTTGCTTTTAACAGTTTAATTAAAGTTGAATATCCCCTATGAGCAATGACGCGGTTTCTCTAAATTAGTTGCTTTAGTAGAAAAAATTAGCGATCGCGTTTTTCACTCGTATCAATATCTGCAACACGTAAAACAATCTATCTTCAACGTGCGATCGCGCTGTTCGGGAAGAATTACAAAAAATGCGATCGCGCTTTGAAGGGAAGTGAAGAAAGAATGAGCTCGCGCTACAATCATCCTCTTGTTCGTTGCTCAATCTCTGCGATGGGTAACAACAAGGTATCCTCTATCTCCTGTCGTACCTCGCGACTCACATAACAATCGCTATTCAGGCACTCCACCAGCAACAAATTAGCATCATAATACTGCTTAAATAATTCCTTTTGTTGGTTGCTGAATTGCCAATCGTGACCCATATTACGGTACTTAATCATCACGGCTCTTAATTGCTCAGCCCAAGCTTTACCGTTAGCTTTCCACCATTGCTTATTTTGTGCCCAGTCTTTGGATTTAGGTAATTTAGGTAATTGCTCTCTAAGTTGTTGCAACGAGTTCTTTAGTTCTGGTTCAAGGTCGAGGTTAAGGCCGCGGTCGAGGTCTAGCTCCAGGGCGAGGGCGTGGTCAAAGTTCAGGTTCAGGGCGCGGTCGAGGTCGCGGTTGAGCGCGAGGTCGATGTCTAAATCCAGGGTGCAGGCGAGGTGGAAGCCTAGGTTCAGGGCGTGGTCGAAATTCAGGGCGCGGTCGAAGTCGCGGGCGGAGTAAAAAGCGCGGACTGCTGCTGACTTATATTTATATGGAATTTGGACTGACAGAGATTTTTTACTTACCCACATTAGCAACTTTTGCAACTTCTCATCAGCAGCTACAATCCCATCAACCTGCTGTTTCATTAACTGTAGTAAACGATCTGCACTTGGCGACATCCCAACCGCTAGAAAGAAAACTTCTCGCCAGCGTTTTTCGGTGATGTGGCTGACTAGATTTTGCAACCTCTCCTCTAATGGCTGGGTTCCAAAAACAATTTCTCTAGCTGTAAAATACTGGTGAAATGTCAAATGGGAAAACGAGTAAATTCTTTTAGCTCGTTCGACTAATAGCCCATGTTGATATTCAATTGAGCGCAAAACTACCTCACTATCCAGTTGCAATGCTTCCGGATCAGCATTGGCATCAGGTAAATTACGGATGTAATCTGTGATGTATTGCTCGGCTATTTTTTGTTTGAAGAAATAGTCACCTTGCTCAAACGTAGTCAGGGCGATTTTACTGAGTAAATCTTCCTTACGCTGAATTGATAGCTTTTTGTAAACTTGGTCACGCTGAATCCCTCGCTTAGCATCCCATTTTTTCAGCAGCGCATCCAGTCCTTCTTTGTATAGCTCAGAACGATTCGCTGGAAAATCCCCTGACTCTTCAAATGCCAAACATAAAAGTGTCAGCAGCAGCGGACTTGTGGCGAGTTCGTTGATCCGCTCATTTTCTTTGAGACGTTTAATAAAAGTATCTGATTTAACAGCTTTATTCTTAAACCAGTTGGTTGCAAAGGTGGCAATTTGTTCACTATTAAAATCAGCAACTTCCACCTCTGTGAATTTCTGGAAGGTATATTCCCATCCTGGAATTCGGCAGGTCATGACAAAGTGATTGTCACGAAACTGGTCAGAAAAATCACGAATCTCCTTTAAGACGCGCTCATTGTCTTCTGCTCTAACTTCATCTAGCCCATCGAGTAAAATCAATGCTCTGCCGTGTTCGGTTACATCTTGTAGAGACGCGATAACCTTTGTCTCTACAACCCCACAGCCCACGAATTGCTGAGTGATGTATTCCAATAAGCTCGGTTTGTTAGCGGCTTCAGCAAAGTCTTTGAGGGTGACACAAATCGGCACGCGATCAGCCTGAAACTTACCCTGATTGCACTGAATCGCTAAATACTTCAAAAACGTGGTTTTACCTGCTCCGGGCTTCCCCAAGATCATCAGTTTGGAATGTTTCTTGACCGCATCCAGTCCTGGCACTCGTTCTTCAGTGATTCTGCCCAGTCCAAAGTGCTCAACATCCTCAAAGTTGCACTCTGGCAATAACTCAGAAATCTCTTTGCGCCTGCGCCCAGTAATTTTCTCCAGAATGTTGACGTTGGTGTAGATGTCATTCAATCCGATGGGTTGAGACATATCTAGCACCCGCATCGTGCCGCAACGCTCTTCAATGCTAGGTTTTATCTTTTCGCGTACCTCTTGCACGAGGGCATCAATATCAGTGCTAGATTTCTGTTGCTGCTCAGCTGGCTTAGATTCAGCATCCTGATGTATATCTGCAATTTCCTCCCAATTCAGACCAAGTGCAGAGCAAATCTTGATAAATATAGACTGCTCCACAGGCTTACCTGTGAGGAATTTCCAAACTGGCTGGCGAGATACATCCGCCTCTGTTGCCAGCCCTTCCTGCGACCATCCCTTGAGGGTAAGCGCCATTTTTGCCTTTGTGATGCCTTGTTGGGATGCTAGCAGTGATTGCCTTGCCATTAGCCAGACCGCGAAACTTGACTGTCATCTATTTTACGTTATACTTTCAAAAAACATACAATTTGTATGCTGCGTACAAATTGTATGCGTACGATATTTATACAAAAAATCAGGAGTAAAGGGAGTAAAGGAATGAGTGATGAGCAGTTATTCGTAAGTCTCAGCAAACCTCTTAAGCAACTCAGCGATGAGCTTCAGACAGTTCGCGCTGTTTTGGAACGCTTCCCCCACAGCGTAGTTGACCAAATTGAATCGCTTCAGACTGAGATTCACGAGATGAAAGACAGAATAACTTACCTGGAGTATGGTCTACATGCTGAGAATGAGCGTTTGCGAGATGAGAATCTTGGGTGGCGGCAAGGGGTAGATTACGATTCTGAAGATTATTGTTCAAATGAGGATTCTTTTGAACGTAAGTATTGAGCATAGGTGTGATGCGATCGCATAACCTAGCCTTAAAAGAGCAATCGCATTCCCCCTAAATACCAAGGAAAGCCATGACAAAAGCAGAAATCTTGGCAGCACTCAAGCAGATGACAACCGAAGAACGCTTAGAAATCATCGAAGCAACTTCTCGGATGATGCGGGAAGAGATAGAAGAGAAGGCTAACCTGAAAGCTGCCAGAAAACAGCGACTCAGAGCCTCAGCTGAAGCTGCAATCCCCTTATATGAGCCAGGAGGTAAGCTACACGATCTATGGTCGTCTGACAGCGAACCCTATTACGATTCTGAGGAAGAACTTCTTCAAGCTCTTAACGCTGAGGTAAAAACTAATGCGTAGAGGTGAAGTCTGGTTAGTCAGGCTTGATCCTACGGTTGGAAATGAAATTGGCAAAACTCGTCCGGCAGTTATTGTCAGTGATGATGAAGTTGGAATATTGCAACTAAAGGTCATTGTTCCGATTACTGGTTGGAACGATGACTTTTCAGAATTAGAGTGGATAGTGCGGCTAGAAGTCAGTGCTGAAAATGGATTAAGCAAGCTTTCAGCCGCAGATGCTTTTCAAGTGCGTTCAGTTTCCCAGAAAAGGCTTATCCGACGACTGGGAACGCTTTCTGATACAGCCATGCAAGAAATTACCGCAGCACTAGCCATTATCCTAAATATCAACTAATTTGCTTTCTTAAACCCGCGCAGGCGGGTTTCGTTTGTATAGCCGCGAATTCCATTCGCCACGAATATTTTGATTCGGCAGAAATTTTTACATCAAATTCGGTCTTAATTGCCAAAAACCTGATTTTTCAACCGTTAAACTAAACAATAGTGCAGATGTACTGCTACTTCTCATAAAAGGTATGGCGCTATAGCCTGAATGATCCCACAGCAACTGGTTCTCAAAAATTTCCTCAGCTACCGCGAGGCTACCTTAGAGTTTAGCGGTCTACATACCGCCTGTATTTGCGGTTCTAATGGTGCGGGTAAATCTTCCCTCTTGGAAGCGATCACCTGGACGATTTGGGGTGAAAGCCGCGCTGCAACTGAAGACGATGTCATCCATGCCGGTGCTAAAGAAGTTCGGGTTGATTTCACCTTCCAATGCGATCGCCAAACCTATCGCATTATTCGCACCCGCATCCGAGGACAAGGTGGATCGCTGGAATTTCAAGTCCAGTCATCTGGGGATTTTCGCTCTTTAACCGGGCGCGGAATCCGGGCGACGCAGGAAGCGATCGTTCATCACCTAAAGCTGGATTACGATACTTTCGTGAATTCGGCTTATCTGCGTCAAGGAAGGGCGGATGAGTTTATGCTCAAGCGTCCCAGCGAACGGAAAGAAATTCTCGCCGATTTGCTGAAACTGTCTCAATATGAAGAATTGGCAGAACAGGCGAAGGATTTATCCCGCCAATTAAAAGGACAGGCGGAGCAATTAGATCAGAACTTGCAGACGATCAAACAACAACTGCAACAAAAAGATGCGATCGCTCAACAACAACCAATTCTGGAAACTCAACTGGCAGAATTACAGCAAGCCCAAGCTGTTGACAATGAAAAAGTCCAAAGTCTGCTCGCAATCCAGCATCAGCGGCAAACTTGGGAACAACAACTAAGCTTTGTTCGCCAGCAATATCAAAATCTCACCAAAGATTGCGATCGCTATCGCCAAGAAATTGCCACAACTCAACTGCAACAACAACAATTAGAAGCTTTACTGAATCAAAAAGAACAAATTACAGCGGGGTATGCTCACTACCAAGATTTGCAAACCCAGGAAGAAACGCTCACCGCTAAGTCACAAGCCTATCAAGATGCCCAACAGCAACGGCAACAACTCCAACGACGGCTTGAGCAGCAAATTAACGAACTTAACCTGCAACTGCGACAAGCGCAAGGACAGCTAGAAGCAGTACGGCAATCTAGGGCAGATATTCAGCAAATCCTCAGCCGCACCGAAGAAGTAGAAGCCGGATTAAAACAACTCCAAGAGGCGCGGGGTTATGTCAGTTATCTCGATCGGTTGCAGTTACAAGTCGCCCCCTTGGTGCAACGTCGCGGACAGGTGCAGATGGAACTCGATCGCTCTCAAGCGCGATTATCTGCCAGATTGGAAGAACTTCGCAAATCTGCCGCCCAGTTGCAAGATAGGCAAAAACGCCTACCCCAGTTACAACAGCAATTACAACAAGTTCAAAGTCAAATTCAGCAACTTGACAAAAAGCGCGTCTATCAGGAACGGGTGCAGGAGAAAGAACTGCAACAGCGGAGTTCTCGCGATCGCCTCCAGGCGGCTCAAAAAGAATGCGAAACTAAACTGGCAGAAATCGACCAAAAGTTGCAACTGATCCAGACACCGAATGCCAGTTGTCCTTTATGCGATCGCCCTCTTGACGAACACCACTGGCAGCTAGTGGTGCAAAAAACCCACGATCAGCAACAGGGAATTCAGGATCAATTCTGGGATGTAGAGGGGCTGCTCGCGGTTTGTGAGTACCAGTTACAGGGGTTGCGGAAGGAAATTACTGAAATTGCCCAAGCATTGGCAAACTACGATTCCTTGCGCGAACAACGGGGACAGTTAGCCGCAGAAAGTTCCGCTATGGCTGAAATCCAGACGCGCCTGCAACAAATTGAGGTAGAAAAGCAACAAATTGAGCGATCGCTTGCCTCTGGTAACTATGCACCCGATCGACAAGAAGAACTGCACCACCTTGAGCAACAGTTGCAACAACTTAACTACAATGAGCAAGACCATGCCCTCGCCAGAGGTGAGGTAGAGCGCTGGCGCTGGGCAGAAATTAAGCAAGCAGAAGTTAAACAAGCGCAGCGGCGTCAGGCTCAGATAGACGCTCAAATGCCAGAATTGGTGGCAAAAATTGCGAATCTGCAATCGCAAATGCAACAACTGCAAGTGAATTCCGACTTATCGCGGCAGATTGAAGCACTCGATCGAGAAATGGCGGAAATTGGTTACGAGCGATCGCAGCACGATGCCCTCAGAACCGCTTTACGCAAGTCTCAATCGTGGCAAGTCCGTTATCAGGAACTCGCTTCCGCTCAGCAGCAATATCCTTCTTTATTAAAGCGATCGCAAGATTTGGAGCAATCGTTGCAAATGCGATCGCAAGATTTGCAACAGATGACGACTCAGATAGACACCAGCGTTCGACAGTTGCAACAAACACCCGATACGAAAGCCGAAATTACAACGATTGAACAGCAGATACAGCGGCGGCGTCTGCAACTCGACGAGAAGCAACGCCAGTTAGGAAGCTTGCAACAACAACAACATTATCTAGAAACGCTTCAAACTCAGCATGACGCACTCACTGCTCAGCACGCCAAGGTGCGACAACAATATCGCGTTTACCAGGAACTAGGGCAAGCTTTTGGCAAGAATGGCATTCAGACTCTGATGATTGAGAATATTCTGCCTCAATTGGAAGCAGAAACGAATACTCTCCTCTCTCGGCTCAGTGGGAACCAGTTACACGTACAGTTTGTTACTCAGAAAGCAGGGCGGAGTGGACGCTCTGCAAAAAAAGCTAGCAAAATGATTGACACTTTAGATATTTTAATTGCCGATGCTCGCGGCACCCGCCCTTACGAAACTTATTCGGGCGGAGAAGCGTTTCGGATTAACTTTGCGATTCGTCTAGCTTTAGCGAAATTGTTGGCGCAGCGTGCGGGAACAGCATTGCAAATGCTGATTATTGATGAGGGATTTGGCACCCAAGACGCGGAAGGATGCGATCGCTTGATTGCCGCAATTAATGCGATCGCGCCTGACTTCGCCTGTATCCTCACCGTCACCCATATGCCGCAATTCAAAGAAGCCTTCCAGACTCGGATTGAAGTGTATAAAACCCCCAGCGGTTCTCACTTGAGCTTGGTGCTGTAGGAAGCTAACCCTCTAATCGCGTTCCCTACGGTGTATACACAAGTTAGCAGACCTCTCCCCCAACCCCTCTCCGAAGCGGAGCGGGGCTTTGAAGATGGCTGGAGGGTTAGGTAAGTGCAACCCGAACCCTAATGTTCGGACTTCTCACCCTAGTTCACCCACTCAGGCGATACCCATCGCTACGGGGAGCGCTACGATCAAAGTAAGAGGAAAGAAAAACCCAACAGCATCTTCCTCCAGGCTGAATTTTCAGCCATTCTTCTCACTCCTAAGGGAGGACTTAATGATTCGATTTCTGGTTAGCGTGCTTGTGTTCGTGATCGACACGCTTTATCGCGATCGCCCTTATCAGCGCTTCTACGTGCTAGAAACAGTGGCTCGCGTCCCCTATTTTTCCTTCCTATCAGTTTTACACCTTTACGAAACCCTCGGTTGGTGGCGAAAAGCTGACTGGCTCAAGGTTCACTTCGCTGAATCTTGGAATGAAATGCACCACCTGCTGATTATGGAATCGTTAGGGGGAAACCAACATTGGAGCGATCGCTTCCTTGCCCAAACCACAGCCCTCTTCTACTACTGGGTAGTTGTAGCACTTTACATCGCGTCGCCCCGCACCGCTTACAACTTTATGGAAATGGTGGAAGAACACGCCCATCATACCTACGACGCCTTCTTGCGCGAGCATGAAGCCGAATTGAAAACCAAACCCGCGCCCCAAGTTGCGATCAACTACTACCGGGACGGCGATCTCTACCTATTTGATGAATTTCAAACCGGCGTAGTCCCCGAATCTCGCCGCCCTGCGGTTGATAACCTCTATGACGTTTTCGTCAACATCCGGGATGACGAAGGCGAACACGTCAAAACCATGATGGCGTGTCAAAAAGCGGATGCTCAGAAAACCTTTAAGAGTCCCCACTCTCTCCCTTATTCGGAACAGCAGGTTGTACTGCCTCTAGTGACAGACGCTGAGGTTGAGCGCGAGTTAGCTGATTCTCCCTTTTAAGTAGTAGTTAATTGGCTATTCTCTTGCTTGCTAGGCGCTGCTAGAGCATTAGTAGCGGAATTTTAAAGAACCCCGCCCCAAACCTTCCCGCTGGGGTGGAGTTCTTTAATTTGCATTTTTTAAAAGGCTGAAGATGCTCTCGATTTTTTGAGCTAACACGCACACAGTTGAGCATTATTCCCCAAAACACCAGGCAAAAAAGATCAAGATCCCTACCATCATCAACCAGTGGGGGATTGATACTAAATTCAAAATGCTCAAAGGAAATAACACTAAAACTTCCGAGAAGAACCAGCTGGTGACAAACAGCAGCATCATCAAGATAACGAGGGGCACACAACCTCCTACAAAATAGGGCAACAAAATACTGCAACAAAAAATTGGTGATTCATGTGGCAGACATACATCTGGCACCTATACTGCCAATAGAGAGAACCGTTTTGATTACAACTATAAGTAGGCTTATCTATATTCCGTACTCATCTACGGAGAGAAAATAAATACCGTAGTTGAGAAGAGGTACTTGCCATGCAATTTAGGCGTTTTGGAATTCTAGCTTTACTGACCATTTTCAGCGCTACAGCCGTTTTAGCAAAAGAAGCAAATTTTGACCGTTTGATTGTTGATGGAAGTGGCAAGGCATCTGTGACTGGTTATACCAGCGGAGCATTCTCCCTGTCAGCGATCGCGAATCGCGATCGCCAGAACAACCCCTGTATTGGTTATGGGGGCGACGAAACTCCCGACCATATCATGGTGGTGAAGAAAGGTTTCCCCAATCTGACAGTAAAAGTAAATACTGGAGGCAAGGACAGCACTCTAGTCATCAAGGGGCCTGATGGTACCATTCGCTGTGGCGATGACACGGGTTCCAACAAAGATGCGAGTATCACAGACTCAGACTGGAAATCAGGCAACTATAGTATTTGGGTAGGTTCCATCAAAGAGCGGCAAAGATGGGATTATACGCTTTCTGTACAACCAGAATAGAACCCTAGATTTTTTAGATGATTTAGAGTTAAGTCTTGAGCTGTCATCATTCTCACACCGCCATCCAAAATTTAAAACTTCGGTGCGGTTCCCCTACCTTAGAAACTCACTCGGAACGATATGATAGTGAGTGGTCTGTAGTGCCAAAATGGATATCCACTCGTGCTATCTACGCTTCTAGCTGACTTTCGCATCATCTTCGAGCGCGATCCAGCAGCCCGTAACTGGCTGGAGGTTTTGTTTTGCTATCCCGGTTTGCAAGCGCTGCTATTTCATCGCCTTGCACACTGGCTAAGACTACTGGGAATCCCCTTCATCCCCCGGTTGATTTCCCACTTAGCTCGCTTTTTTACCGGCATTGAAATCCACCCTGGTGCCGTAATCGGGCGGGGCGTTTTTATTGACCACGGCATGGGTGTGGTAATTGGTGAAACCGCCATTGTGGGAGATTATGCTCTGATCTATCAGGGCGTTACGCTAGGCGGTACTGGGAAAGAAAGTGGCAAGCGTCACCCTACCTTGGGGGAAAATGTCGTAGTCGGTGCTGGTGCCAAAGTTCTCGGCAATCTTCAAATCGGCAATAATGTCCGCATTGGTGCTGGCTCGGTTGTATTGCGCGATGTTCCTTCGGATTGTACGGTAGTAGGCGTTCCGGGTCGGATTCTTTATCGTTCCGGCGTCCGCGTGAATCCCTTAGAACATGGAAGCCTTCCCGATTCTGAGGCTGCGGTAATTCGGGCTTTGGTTGACCGTCTGGAAGCACTAGAACAACAGGTACAAGAGTTACAACAACCGGCTCATGCCTCAATGCCTGTTCCCTTAGGAACCGGACATCATGTATCGGATATCCCAGCCGCAGCAGCGCCCAGTTGTCGTGTGCAAGATGGATTGATCCGGCAATTCTTAGATGGTTCTGGGATTTGAGTAATTAAAAATTAGAAATTAAAAATGGAATTTCTCAATTTTTAATTTTGCGTTTTTAATTCTTACGGATTTACGGCTTGAATAGACCAAGCTTGAGAACTTTCGAGGCGATAAAGACTTCGGTTTTGGGGATCGCCTCGCAACTCCAAATGATCGACCTGTACGGGTTCTAGTAGTAGGAGACAAAAACTCTCTAGCGGCTTTTGGGGGTCGGGTGGCGGCGGAGAAAAAGTGCTGACATCAGCTCTCCTTTCTCTGGGATGGGGCCAACCAAATTGCAGGCGAGCGGCGTCGGAAAGGTCTTGCCAAGACACCTGACGCGCTTGCTGGAGCAGAGAATCAGGATAATTGGCTCCTACCAGCGTCAGCGTCCCAGCGAGGCGAAATTGTTCGCGAGTGGTGGTAAAGTACCAGCAAGCTTCTGCCCAAGGGTGATGCTCGATTTGATCGGCTTTCTGGCTGCGAGAATCGGTGACAAATTTTAATTGGTTGGTATTGTCTAAAAATCCCCGAAAGACGAGCGTGCGGTTAGCAGGACGCCCATCAGCCTGGATGGTGGCTAGCTGTAAGTAGCGAGAATGGGGTTCGCTACGGTTACGGTGTAAGGCACCCGAAAGAAGCGATCGCCAGGGAGCAAGCATCATCGTCAAGAGTTCATCGCCATTACCAATTACCCATTTTCCAAAATATCAGTTTAGTATCTTGAGTTGTTTAATTGCCGTTTCCTAGCGCTCCTTTAACGGATTTGGAAAAATTAACGCGATCGCAATCTGGTAACTTTGCAGCTTGCTACCCTCCGATTTGATGAGCGAAATGACTGCGACAGAGAGTATTTGTAATTGGGAAGATCCTGTCTGTTGCGCTCGTGAAATAAGTTTGCTGGTGAACTTTTGCACCGCCTCTCAAAAAGGTAATTGAAACCCAGACAGTAATCTCAAACGACGGAAAAGGGCGGCTGACAATCGCCCTTAATTTTTGCCTATTGACGAGCTTTTAACTATTACGACTGTGACCAATTAAGCCGCTCAATGGGATATTTTACTGTACCAATTTTACCTAGAAAGCCACACGGATAGCGCAATTTCCTCGATTTTTCAAGCTTTGACCCCATATCTGCGATCGCGTATAGTAAGTGATCTGTGAATTTTCCCAAAACCAATCAGACTTGACCTATGGTTCGAGAGCTTGAGCGAGTAATCCAGACGAGCCGGTTTCCTGAAACGGCACCGGCTGCGAATCCTGTATTTTTTAGGACGTACAGCCGTCGCACCCAATCGGGGCGCGAGACTTGGGATGAAGTGTGCGATCGCACGATTAGGGCGTTGACGAAGCTTGGCAAGCTCACCCCTGAAGAAGCTGACACGATCGATCGCATGCAGCGCCAGATGAAAGCTCTTGCCTCCGGACGTTGGCTGTGGGTGGGCGGCAGCGAGTGGATTGAAAGACCCGAAAACTTCTCAGGAGCCTACAACTGCACCAGTACCAATGTAGTAGACTGGCGTGCCTTCGGTCTGATGATGGACTTGGCAATGATGGGGTGTGGCACTGGAGCCGTTCTCGAACCAAAATACATTAATCAACTGCCACGAATTCGCAATCGCCTTGTGGTGATGGTACAAGGTGAGATTGGCTCTACTCCTGCGTTGCAGCGCCGCGAACTGACAGAAGTGAAAGTAGAGGGCGAAAAAGTCAAAATTTACGTCGGAGACAGTCGCCAAGGCTGGGTTAAGTCTTATCAAACTTTGCTGGAATTATCGAGCGATGAGCGCTTCACAGCAGAAGTACAGGTATCCATCGACCTCAGCGATGTCCGAGCAGCTGGAGAACCCCTCAAAGGCTTTGGTGGCGTTGCCAATCCGGTGAAGTTGTCAGGTCTTTACGAACGTTGCGCGTCAATTTTAAATAAAGCTCTAGGAAGGCGTCTGAATTCGGTTGAGTGCTGTTTATTAATAGATGAAGCCGCCGTTGTCGTGGTTGCTGGCAACGTCAGGCGCTCAGCTGGAATGAGGCAAGGTTCTAGCGATGATGAAAAATTTGCCGACGCGAAAGGCAATCTTTGGCAGCAAGATGAAAACGGCAACTGGCGCATCGATCCAGAACGGGATGCGCTTCGCATGGCAAATCACACTAGAGTTTTCCACCACAAACCCACTCTAGAAGAATGCCTTGCCTCTGTTCGTCAGCAGCATTATTCCGGGGAAGGCGCAATTCAATGGGCAGGAGAAGCAGTAGCAAGAGCCAACTGCGATCTATTAGAAACCCCTGAGCTGAAAACTGATTTTCTGCAAGCTTATAGTCAAGGTAGCGCTGAACAGTGGTTAGGAGAACACTACCCCCACCTATCTCCTGATGAGATAGAGCATCGATTAGCTCGTGTTGGTTTGAATCCTTGCGGTAGCTTAGATTTTGCCGCCTAACCTGGGAACAGGTTAGATAGTCAGAGGGTGAATTGCTGGAAGCCTAAACACCCAAAAAGGTGCAAGGTAATCAGCAGCCAAGCTCCAGATGTAAGGCAGGTAGCCCCAGAGCTGGAGAAGGTTCAGAGACTAGACCTGCGGGAAACCAATAATGGTCAGATAGCGCCCTCCACCTAGACCAGGTGAAGATATAGTCCGAGACCACTAGAAATAGTGGATAACAAAACCGGAAATCATCGGCTCAAACTTCCACTGCAACCTTTCGGAAGTTCATCTCAATCAAATTGACCCGCACAACTATAAAGAACAAGAGGAAGCTTTCACGGCTGGAGCATTATCAGTCGCCTCACTGCTCAATCACGAATTTGCCGAAGAGCGCTATCGAAAGTCACGGGAACTCGATCCAATTGTGGGAGTTTCTTTCACAGGATTATTTGATTTCTTTGTGAATGCCTTTGGTGTGGATTGGTTGCGCTGGTGGGAAGCAGGGAGACCGGAAACAGAGGCAGGACTAAGCTTTAAGAAACAGGAGCAGGAATATCTGACGCGCTGGCGGGAAACAGTGCATCAAGTAGTGTGGGATTATTGCGATCGCCACGGCATCAAACGCCCCAACCGCTGCACCACGGTTCAGCCTTCCGGGACAAAATCCTTGCTGACAGGCGCTTCACCGGGCTGGCATCCGCCAAAAGCTCAACGTTTTCTGCGCCGGATCACCTTCAGAAAGAATGACCCAGTTGCTCTGGCGTGTATTGACTACGGGTACAACGTGATTCCGTCTCAGTCTGATAAAGATGAAAACGGCAATCTCCTGAACGATCCCTTCGATCCCAGATGCTCGGAATGGCTGGTAGAAATCCCCGTTGCTGTCGCTTGGGCGGATTTACCGGGAGCCGATCAAATCGAGATTGGCAAGTTTAACGCGATCGCGCAAATGGATTTTTATATGCAAGTTCAAAAATTCTTTGTGCGTCACAACACCTCCGCGACCATCGAGTTGCGCGAGAGCGAGATCGAAGCGTTAGGCACTCGGATTTACGAAGCAATCCGAGACGATGAGGGTTACATCTCAGCAGCACTTCTAGCTCGCTTCGACGATCATCAGACGTTTCCGCGCTTGCCGTTTGAGCCAATCGCCAAAGAGCAGTATGAGCAGATAGTTCAGGAAGTCGAAAAGCGACGCCAGACCGAAAATTTTCATGCTGCCTTAAGTCGCTACGATTCAGGCTATTTGATGGAAGTCGGTCCCGCTGGGTGCGACTCGGATAAGTGCTTATTCTCCGACCAAAAGTCTGGCTAGAGGCGTAAACCTTGTTTTTGGGAAGAAGCGATCGCTTCTTCCCATACCACTACCCGCAATCGGACACGCTACGATCGACGGATAGACATCAGTTACTATCAGGCAGCAACAGGAGACTCTCAATGTTTCTCGATGAACTAACCCCGCTCTTTAAAGAATTCACTCAGCACCCAGGCGCTTTCTTAGGCGGATTGGTTTCTGGTTTACTCCGCATCAACCTGAATGATGACCCCGTGAAAACCTGGCTTGACGGACAGGCAGGTGTAGCTCCTTCCCCTACAGCTTCTTCCAACGGCAGTGGTAACGGCAAAGGTAGTGGCCCACAGTCAATTTCTATTGACTAACTTGGCATCGAAAGCTGAAGGAGGCTAAAGATAAAGACGGCTGGAAAGCTGGCAGCGGATCGGTCGATTTTTCTGGGAAATTTAGCCTCCCTAATCTTTGAAATTCTCCCTTGGGCAATGCCTTCTGAGCCACTGCTAAAAGTCAGGGAATTTTAATAATTAGAGAACCCCTCAGCGTGTATCCTAGATACTCTCCCACAATGAAATTAGTAGGCTATGATAGGACGAAACCTAAAAGTTCAGTCCTATTAATGGTCGGATTTGGGACTCGTGCAGCCACATTTGTGGGCTGGGTTGATGAAAATTCACCATTGGTAAATAACTCTTGACCTGGCATTATGGGTCACATCTAGCCATCTAGGGGTTCTGAACTTTAGTTCCTCGTTCAGCTTTATCGATCCACATGACCATTTACGTTGGAAACCTGTCTTACCAAGCGACCGAAGAAGATTTGACAGCAGTCTTTGCAGAGTACGGCGCGGTGAAGCGAGTTGTCTTACCGACAGACCGCGAAACGGGACGTATGCGCGGATTTGCTTTTGTTGAAATGACAGATGATGCCCAAGAAGACGCAGCCATCACCGAATTAGATGGGGCTGAATGGATGGGCCGTCAGCTTAGAGTGAATAAAGCACGACCCAAGGAGGACGATCGCGGCGGCGCGAGGCGAAGCAGATTTTAAGGAGAGATAGGGCGAAATCAGCACGGTTGTTTGAAAAACACTCCTGAAAAAGGACAACCGTGCTGGTTTTGTCGCGCATTGCCAGCGGTTCTCAACACCGAGCAGAATTGATGCTGATGGCTCACACAAGAGACGAGTCGTGGCGGTGGAGAATCCGGCGGCTCGTTAAGTTCCTAAGTTAAGTCTCTAAGCTGGTAGAGCGAAACAGAAAGCTTCGCGAGCGCAGATTGCTCTGTTCAATATTTCTACACCGCGATCGCAGAACTTTAGCCGTTTAGTCTCCCAGGCAAATCCCCAAACCTCTAGCAGTTTTGACCAGAGTATCGTTAGTATCTACGGCTCTGTATTGTCCAATCGCTTCAGCAATTGGCACACTGACAATTTCGCGGTTTTGCCAGGTAACAACGCGATCGTACTTTTCCTCAGCAATCAGATCGACAGCCGCCACCCCAAAGGCAGTTGCCAGTAACCGATCCAGAGGCGAAGGCAGTCCCCCTCGCTGAACATGACCTAAAACAGTCACGCGAGTTTCTGCACCACTGGCAATCGAAATCTCCTCCGCCAAGTACTGCCCGATTCCGCCTAATCGACATTCGCCGAATCGATCCATATTCTTAACTGGATTGCCTTCAGCCGTGCAAACCGCCTCTGAGACAATGACGATCGAGAAATTCTTTCCCATCGCTTGACGATTCCGAATTTTGCGACAGACATTTTCAATGGTGTAAGGAATTTCTGGGATCAAGATCACATTGGCTCCCCCGGCGATCCCCGCATTCAGGGCAATATGACCGGCATCGCGCCCCATCACTTCCAGGATCATGACTCGATTGTGGCTAGCCGCAGTAAAGTGCAATCGGTCGAGGGCTTCGGTGGCGATGTTGACGGCGGTATCAAATCCGATAGAACGCTCAGTGCTACCAACATCGTTATCAATGGTTTTAGGAATCCCGACTAAGTTGATCCCGCCTTGTTGCGCGAGTTTTCGGAGAATCGCTAAACTGCCGTCCCCACCAACTCCAATTAAAGCTGACAAGCCTAGTTGATGGTAGCCCTCAATAATATCTTCGGAGCGATCGCGCAAACTTCCATCCGCCATTGGAAACGCAAAGGGATTTCCTTTGTTCGTCGTTCCCAGCACTGTACCGCCCATCGTGAGCAAGTGGTCTACCTTATCAAACTCCAGCTTGATTGCTTCTGGCGGACTGCTCATTAAGCCCAACGTAGACCGGCAAATCCCCCACACTTCCCAGCCGTACTTACCATTTGCACAGCGGACAACTGCCCGAATCACAGCATTTAGCCCCGCACAGTCACCCCCACTGGTCAGGATTCCGATCCGTTTGTATTCTCCCATCTTGTTTTTTTGGATTGCGAGCGGTAATTATCTAATTTCAGCCTTGTTGCCTTTTAGACAATAAAGCGCGTCTAAAGATTTTATTTCTTTAGTTGATATAAAGTTAAACACCATCCTGAGAAATGGCTCCCTAAGATAGAAGGTAGAGCGACCAGGTCTTGATATGTTGGGGCAGTAGCTCAATGAGAGCTGCCCTGTTAACAAAGCATTTATTGAAAGGGAGGACGAAAACTATGTCCAACGTGGAACAGCCTTTCGTCGTTCAGGAACAAGCCCTAGATCGCGACTGCACAACGCTATCTCGTCACGTTTTGCAGCAACTCCACAGCTTTTCGGCAGATGCCCAGGACTTGAGCGCGATTATGAATCGCATTGCCCTCGCGGCAAAGTTGATTGCGCGACGACTCAGCAGGGCAGGATTACTCGAAGGCGTGCTGGGATTTACGGGTGATGTGAATGTGCAAGGGGAATCCGTCAAAAAGATGGATGTCTATGCCAATGACGTATTTATCTCGGTATTTAAGCAAAGCGGTTTAGTCTGCCGTTTGGCATCCGAGGAAATGGAGAAGCCTTACTATATTCCTGAAAATTGCCCAATCGGGCGCTATACCCTGCTCTATGACCCGATTGATGGCTCCTCGAATGTAGATATCAATATCAACGTGGGTTCCATCTTCGCAATTCGCCAACAAGAAGGAACGGATGAAAATCAAACCGGCGGTGATTTATTGCAAAACGGGCGCAAACAAATCGCCGCAGGTTATGTGCTATACGGGCCTAGCACGATGCTGGTTTATTCGATTGGTACGGGGGTTCATGCTTTCACCCTCGATCCCAGCTTAGGCGAGTTTATCCTTTCAAGTGAAAACATTCAGATTCCCAATCACGGCTCTATTTATAGTGTCAATGAGGGAAATTTCTGGCAGTGGGAAGAACCCTTGCGAGACTATATCCGCTATGTTCATCGACAGGAAGGCTATACGGCTCGATACGGCGGGGCGCTGGTGGGCGATATTCACCGGATTCTCTTCCAAGGAGGTGTTTTCCTTTACCCCGGTACTGTGAAAAAACCAGAAGGAAAATTGCGGTTGCTGTATGAATCGGCTCCCTTAGCCTTTTTAATAGAGCAAGCCGGGGGTCGAGCAAGTACGGGTACGCAAGAGATTTTGGACGTAGTGCCAAATGCCCTTCATGCGCGATCGCCATTGCTGATCGGTAGCAAAGAAGATGTCACCTTGGTGGAATCTTTTATTCAGAAACGGGCATGGGATGAGGATAAAAACGCGATCGCGCGATCGCGCGTGCCTCAATAAGGTTTTGCTTTCTTGAAAAATTCCCGCATTGACCTTTCAAGCTGCTCAACGGGAACATTCTCGATCTAGCGTTACAAAGACAATTGTTAGGAGCCAAAAAATGACAGATATGCCAAACAATCATCTATTAGAGATCAAACAATACGGTCAGAGTATCTGGATGGATAACTTGACCCGTGATTTGATTCAAAGCGGCGAACTCAAAGATATGGTTGAGAATAAAGGGATCTGCGGGATCACCTCTAATCCAGCCATCTTTGAAAAAGCGATCGCTGGAAATGCCATCTACGACGCCGATATTGAAGCCGGGATCAAAGCTGGATTGCCCGTTGAGAAAATTTACGAATCCTTGGTGTTTGAGGATATCCGCAATGCCTGCGACATCCTCCGCCCTGTCTATGACTCCTCTGAAGGTCTGGATGGGTACGTCAGTATTGAAGTACCGCCAAACATCGCCCACGACACCCAAGGCACGATTGAGGAAGCTCGGCGTTATTACCAAGAAATCGGTAAAGATAACGTCATGATCAAGATTCCCGGCACTACGGCAGGTTTGCCAGCCGTCGAGCAAGTCATCTCAGAGGGGATCAACGTCAACGTGACGCTGCTATTCTCCGTTGAGAGCTATGTTGAGACCGCTTGGGCTTACATTCGCGGCTTAGAAAAGCGGGCAGCGGAAGGCAAAGACATCAGCAGAATCTCCTCGGTAGCGAGTTTCTTCCTTAGCCGCATCGATATTAATATTGATGCTCGTATTGATGCCATGCTGAAAGCAGGCGTGGATAGAATCGAGAAAAAGGCAGAACTGACGGCAATTAAGGGCAAAATCGCGATCGCTAACGCCAAAATTGCCTACCAGAAGTACAAAGAGATCGTTAAGAGCGATCGCTGGAAAGCCCTATCAGCAAAAGGTGCAAATGTCCAGCGGTTGTTGTGGGCAAGTACCAGCACCAAAGACCCCAGCTACAGCGATGTCATGTATGTGGATGAGCTGGTTGGCCCAGACACAGTAAACACCTTGCCACCGAATACCATCGAAGCCTGCGCCGACCACTGCGACGTTGCTTCTCGCATTGAAACTGGGGTGGAAGAAGCCTATCAGCTGATTGAAAGTCTCAAAGACCCCGACATCGACATCAATCTAGACGAAGTGATGGACGAATTGCTAGTCGAAGGAATTGAGAAATTTGTGAAGCCCTTTGAATCTCTAACCGCATCCTTGGAAGAGAAAATCAAACATCTGCAACCCGTGTAAGAAAGTTTTGAGTTTTGAGTGCTGAGTTTTAAGTTAAGAAAGGGATCTGATAATTCAAAGTTATCAATTCAGCTAGGAATTTAAAACTCAAAGCTCAAAACTCAAAATTCAAAATTCAAGATTCAAAATTCAAAACTATCCTTCTATGGTCACACTGCTAGAAAATCCTTTACGTGTTGGGTTGCGGCAGGAACGGATACCAGAGCCGCAGATATTGGTAATCTTCGGGGCATCCGGAGACTTGACGCAACGGAAGCTCGTGCCAGCTCTCTATCAGATGAAGCTGCAACGACGCCTGCCAGCGGAAATGACCATTGTCGGCGTCGCGCGTCGGGAGTGGAGCCACGACTACTTCCGGGAGCAGATGCGCGAGGGGATCGAAGAATTTAGCGATGGGATTGGCTCAGAAGAACTCTGGCACGACTTCGCCCAAGGTCTATACTACTGCCCTGGTGATATTGACAAGCCCGAAAGTTACCAGAAGCTGAAAGCCTTCTTAGCAGAATTGGATGGTCAGCGCGGAACGCGAGGAAACCGCGTATTTTACCTCTCCGTTTCTCCAAATTTCTTCCCAGAAGCGCTTCGCCAATTGGGTACGGCGGGCATGCTCGATGACCCACTGAAAACCCGTCTGGTGATTGAAAAACCTTTTGGACGGGATCTCAACTCCGCCCAAGCCCTAAACCGCGTAGTGCAGCAGGTTTGCCAAGAAAAACAGGTTTACCGCATCGACCACTATCTGGGTAAAGAAACGGTTCAGAATCTCCTGGTTTTCCGTTTCGCTAATGCAATTTTTGAGCCGATTTGGAACCGACAGTTTGTCGATCACGTTCAAATTACGGTGGCAGAAACCGTAGGCGTCGAAGACCGTGCCGGATACTACGAAAGCTCCGGAGCCTTGCGGGATATGATGCAGAACCACCTGATGCAGACTTTCTGCCTCACGGCAATGGAACCGCCCAATTCCCTAGATGCCGATAGTATCCGCACCGAAAAAATGAAGGTTCTGCAAGCAACTCACCTGGCAGACGTGCATAACCTGGAATTATCAGCGGTTAGGGGTCAATACTCTGCTGGGTGGATGAAGGGTAAGCCGGTGCCTGGATATCGAGAAGAACCGGGGGTCAATCCCAACTCCACAACGCCAACTTATGTAGCGATGAAGCTGCTAATTGATAACTGGCGCTGGCAAGGAGTTCCTTTCTATATGCGAACCGGCAAGCGGCTACCCAAGAAGGTCAGCGAGATTTCCATCCACTTCCGCGAAGTTCCTTTCTTAATCTTTCAATCTGCCGCCCAGCAAGCAAGTCCGAATGTGCTGACGATGCGGATTCAGCCGAATGAAGGAATTTCTCTGCGTTTTGAAGCCAAAATGCCGGGAACAGAACTGCGGACGCGCTCGGTAGATATGGACTTTAGCTATGGTTCCTCGTTTGGGATGGCAACGTCCGATGCTTATGACCGGCTGTTAATCGACTGTATGCTAGGCGACCAAACTTTGTTCACGAGAGCTGATGAAGTGGAAGAAGCGTGGCGTGTTGTAACACCGGCATTAAACGCTTGGGAAGCAAGCACTGACCCAGCATCGGTTCCCCAGTATGAAGCGGGAACCTGGGAGCCAGAGGAAGCAGAATTCTTGATTAATCAAGATGGACGCCGCTGGCGCAGATTGTAGTTGGGTTATGGGTAATCGGTAATGGGTAATCAGAGTTGTAAGTATTGAGTTTGAAGTTAGAAGAAACTCTTCCATTCAAAACTCAGACGCAATAAATCGCGTCTCTACAACTTAAAACTTTTTACCAATTACCTTTTTACCAATTACCAATTACCTTTTTACCAATTACCTTTTCCTCAATCACTGAATATGGCAACACAATCTCTTCCGATTGTTTCAATACAACCGCCCAAAGATGTCTCAATGACAGAAATTGAGGCGGAACTGCATCAAATTTGGCAAAGCTACAATAGCGACAATGATAATGGCGAGTCTCCGATGGCTACGCGGGCAACCACATTTACTTTTGTGGTTTACGAACCGGAGGAAACTCAGCAGCTGTTAGCAGCTTTAGGATTTTACAAAGGCCCGATCGATGGAATTGATGGCCCGCTGACAGAGGCGGCGATCAAGACGGCTCAGAAAGCTTATGGACTGCCAGTAACGGGCAAGACGGATGCCGGAATCCTCGACCGACTGCGAGTAGAGCAAGCAAAGAAGCGCTCCGATGGGAATACAAAAGAGGCAGATGCCAGTAATGGTCAGCAGTCTTCCTCAGATAGCTTTAGAATTGCGGATGCGATCGCTGCCGCTAACCCCTGTCGCATCATTGCTTTATGCCCCGTCTCTGGGGAAGATGAAGGCGTGACTGCCCAAGTCTCAGCCTATTGCCCGATTCAAAAGCAAAGTCATAATACGCTAATCTGCTGCGAATACATTACTCTGCAAGGCACTGCCGAAGCTTTGGAACGCATCGGTGGGATTGTGAGTGGGCTGCTAATCGGCGGTCTACCTAAGTTTCTCTGGTGGAAGGGTACGCCCGATCCCAATGATGCTCTGTTTAAGCGGCTGGCAGCAGTCTGCAATTCTGTGATCGTTGACTCCTGTGTTTTCAACGAACCACAGGATGATTTACTGCGGGTACAAACCCTTCTGGAACAAGGCATTCCGGTTGCCGACCTCAATTGGCGTCGGCTGGCGCCGTGGCAAGAATTAACCGCTGAAGCTTTCGATCCACCAGAGCGCCGCGAGGCTCTTAAGGAAGTGGATAAGGTGACGATTAATTATGAAAAGGGCAATCCTGACCAAGCATTGATGTTTATTGGTTGGCTGGCGAGCCGGTTGCAGTGGCACCCCGTTTCATATACCAAAGAAGGCGGTGATTATGACATCAAGCGGATTGAATTTGTTGCTCCCGATCAGCGGACAATAGAAGCGGAGTTGGCAGGGATTCCTACTGCTGACTGGGGCGATATACCGGGTGACTTGATTGCGCTACGTCTGAGTTCGACGAACCTGGATGCAGACTGTTGTACGGTTTTGTGTTCCGAAACGACGGGTTGTATGCGGATGGAGGCAGGTGGTGGTGCCCAAGCTTGCCGGATTCAACAGGTAACGCCGATGTCTGACCAAAAAGCTGAGTTCTTGTTAAGTCAGCAGTTGCGGCGTTGGAGTCGAGATATGCTTTACGTAGAAAGTATGGCGATCACGGCGGCAATTCTCAAATTAGCGATCGCAAATGGCTAATCGCGAATTGTTCATTGTTCATCGCAACTGTTCATCGCAAGATAGATGAACGATGAACAACAAGCAATGAGTAAATATGGCTTTAGCGATCGCCGGAGAACGCAGCGGGGTGGGCAAAACGACAGTTACGCTCGCCCTGCTGTCGTCTTTATGTCGTCGGAGTTACCAGATTCAATCTTTTAAAGTAGGGCCAGATTACATCGACCCGATGTTTCACACGTACGTGACTGGTCGTGCTTGCCGGAATTTAGACCCGGTACTGACCTCTGAAACTTACGTGCAGCAGTCTTTTCTTGCTCATCGTTACGGAAGCGACTATGCCCTCGTGGAAGGGGTCATGGGGCTATTTGACGGAGTCAAGAGAATTCAGAATGAAAAGTTAAATCTTGAGCGAGAAACGGAAAATTTTGCACTCAGCACTGACTTTGGAAGTACGGCTCATATTGCGCGGCTTTTGGATTTACCCGTGCTGTTGGTGTTAGATTGCAGCCGGTTATCTGGTTCGGTGGCAGCGATCGCTCATGGCTATCGTTCTTTTGACTTTAGAATCAAGATTGCTGGAGTAGTGTTAAATCGGGTGGGAAGCGATCGCCACCTGCAACTTCTCAAAGAAGCTCTAGAACCTTTGCAGTTGCCCATTCTAGGAATTTTGCGGCGGCAAGAGAATATCAGCATTCCCGACCGGCATCTGGGCTTGGTGCCCACCGCAGAGCTGTCTCAGATGGACGCTTTAATCGATCGGCTTGCCGATTTGGGAGACAGTTGCTTTGAGTGGGAACACCTCTTGCCGCTTCTCAAGGTAGAACAAAGGCAACAAATAGAATTAATTCATCCTTCATCCCAGCCTTCACGGGATATCCTCGATCCCTTAAGAATTGCTGTTGCCCGCGATCGCGCTTTTAGCTTCTATTACCAAGACAATCTAGATATACTTGCATCCCTGGGAGCAGAATTGGTGTTTTGGAGTCCGCTGACGGACAAAAGCTTACCAGAAGGCATCCAAGGATTATATTTTGGGGGTGGTTTCCCGGAAGTTTTTGCCCAAAACTTGGCTGAAAATACCGCGACTCGTGATGCAGTGCGGAAGGCTATTTTGGCGGGAATGCCCACTTATGCCGAGTGTGGCGGTTTAATGTATTTGTCTGAAAAAATTGTAGATTTTGAGGAAAATTCTTACCCAATGGTAGGAGTTTTACCAACCATAGCCGCCATGAGTTCGCGCCTGAGTTTAGGGTATCGGCAAGCGATCGCGCTGCAAGAAAGTCCCCTCCTCCCGGCTGGGGGAAGCGTTTGGGGGCATGAGTTTCACCGTTCTCACTTAACTGAGCAACCGGAAGCGCCGCTATTTCAAATTCGGGGGTGCGATCCCAAGAGTCCTGTTACCAGTGAGGGATGGGCAATGCATCACGTTCATGCTTCCTACGTCCATCTTCATTTTGGCGGCTGTCCGGAGATTCCGGCTCGATTTCTAAAGCATTGTCTTCGTTTTTCCCTAGCGGGGAAGGAGTCAAGCGAAACGTAAATTGACGGATGGAACCGACAGGTTGGCGCTAGGCTGACGCCTCACTTCGCTCTTTTCATGCCCAAAGGGCTGTACGCGATCGCGACTTGTGTCTGCAATGCTTGAGCGTGTAGTAGCCTGCGATCGCAACTGTCACTCTTGTTTGTTTCTTCTGCGTTCAGCTGATGTAAGCTTTAGCTAACTTACGCTAGCCCCTTTCGGCGGACGATTGCTATGTCTTCTGAACAGTTTCAAGCAGCACACGACAGCATTTACATCACAGGTAGGCTACTCTTACAGTCCCTTCAAGAAATTCGAGCAACACGCGAAGGGGAGGAAGACGATACCAAGGCGTTACAACGCATCGAAAATGACATTACTAAAGCGCTATATGCTTTAAAAGAGCAGAAGTATCAAGTTGCGGTTATTGCTCCTCTGAATGCAGGCAAAAACACTTTCCTAAATGCCTTAATAGGTGCAGATATTTTGCCAAGTGAAGCTGAAGCGATTACTGCCTGCCGTACCGATATCCGACATATTGATTCTGGACAAGTGCATAGATTTCTGGAGTATCGAGAAGGACATTGGCAACCTGTTGCGATCGCTTCTGGTGATGCGGTCGAAATTGCCCAAAAATTCCTAGAGCATACTCAATCTATTCGGAATCAACATAATCCCGCTCGGACTATCCGCTTTGAAATAGAACATCCGATTGAAGCAATTAGCACGCTTTCATCTCTAGCTGGCTTTACTCTAAGCGATCTGTCTGTTGAAAATGAGCAAGCATCTATAAAATTCACCCCGACAACAGAGCAAGAACAGATAATCTTAGAAACCTTAGAAAATACCGATGTAATCTTATTTATTTTAAATGAGAATAATTTTAAAAATGATTCTGTATCCGGTTTTTTAAAAAAAATAATAGAGAACTATCGCCAAATTTTAGCAGTCAATCAAGGTAAGGTTTTCTTTATTATTAATGAGGTTGAGCCGAAAAACACACATATAGACGTTTCTGAAGTTATTGAAATCTGCAAACAAACGTTAATCGGCTTAGGTTTTCCAAGTCCGATTATCTATTCGGCAAATTCTAGAAAAGGACTTTTAGCAAAACTGATTCAAAACAGCACAGCAACTAGCAATCATACAAAAGAGTTCGTCCAAGTATTTTTAGGAAATTATATAGAAGAAACTGAGGAAGGTGAATTTAGAGTTCCCCAGCCTATAGAAGTTGCGCCAAAAGTTCTAAAAGATAGCGGAATTCCTGTTATTCAAGAAATAGTGCTTCAAACAATTATTGAAAATTCAGGTTGGAATCTCCTGAGTGGAGTTTTGGCAGAACTCAATAAAGCTGCTAAAGCAATAGAAGATTCCCTGAATACCCGTCTTGTAAGCGGGAAAGTAGAAACTGAAAATATTCAAGAAAAGGCAGCTTCCCAAAATACAGAGACGCTAACTGATGAGCCAATTCAAGCATTAGGGAATGACCTGGAGCATTTGGCAACCGAACCCCAAAAAAAGGAAGTAATTCCTCCTCGAATTGTGACAAGTTTAAAGGAACGGAAAGCTCAACTGAATGAATATATGGATGAATTAACTTTGATTCGGAAATCGTTGGATAGTTGGAAGCCAGTACAGATAATTAACTAAGCTATTAAAGAATTTGGCTAATGGATGCGCTCGCGTCTCTTCCTGGCTTTTTCTCCTTGCTTCGCAGTTCATCCCCCCAAATTTCCGGCCTTACTTAAATCTGCTTCCTGACTTTCCGCCTTATAAACGTTGATCTTGTTGTTCAGTTCGCGGATGCGACGGGACAGCAGACGAATGATATTCACTGCAATTCCTGGCGTCTCGTCAATCGCATCATACAGTTGCAACTGCGTCAGCATCAGACACTCGCAGGATTCCAAAGTCGTAATCGAAGCCGAACGCGGCTCAGCATCAAACAACGACATCTCCCCAAAGGTGGCTCCCTGATCCAAGTGAGCCAAATCCCGCCCGCCAAAATGAACCCGTACCCTACCAGAAACGACAATATAGAGCGATCGCCCCTCTTGTCCTTCGGTAAAAATCGTATGATGCGCTGGAAAGGATAGCTCATCCATCACAGAAGCCAGCCGCACCAGAAAATCATCCCGCAGTTCCTGAAAAATCGGGACGCCTCTGACAAATAATAGGCGCTCAACGCTGGTTAACATCGGAATCTAGACTCTAGACTTTGGACTTTTAGACTTTAGACTTTTAGACCTTGGACTTTAGACTTTAGACTTGAGAACAGCCCATCGTCATTAGGGTAATCATCCAGAGTCCAGAGTCTCTAGTCCCTCTATTGTCCCAGTTCTGCCATCATCTGCTGAACTTGGGCGGCGACAAGGCGATCGCGGTCATTTTTCAGGACGGGCAACATTTCCTGCAAAGCGCGGGGTGCAGCGGCTCTCAAATAAGCCAAAACCGCTTCCCGCACAAAGCCGGTGGGATGGCGCAGACACACCAGCGTCTGTTCCGGCGTCAGACTCCATTTCGCCTGACGTGCTGCATGAAAACAACACGCTAAAGGCCAGTCTGACAGAAAATGACGTAAATCCAGCAACCGACGCAGACGATCGCTCTGAATCATCGGTTGATAAGGAAACATCTCTGCCAAGTTTTGCAGTTTTTCTTTCTCCGGTCGCCGGTCAAGAATTCCCACAAGCGATCGCTTCTTAGCAATATCTAGAGTATTATCCAAAATTTCCAACCCCAGCGCGATATTCGACGGCGAATCAGATTGGAGATTAAATGCTGCTGCTTGAATCGAGCTAGCCGGATAAAGAAACTTCATGAGCAAAAAACACCGCTCAATTACATCCGACTGCTCTTCCAGAAGTGCCCGTTGTAGCAATGAAAGCGCTGATTGGTTCGCTTCTCGTGTTGAGGCGAAAAGAGACTCAATTGGCTCATCCGCTGACAAATCTACTAAAGCAGCATACAAGTGTCCGACAAACAGCATTTCCTGCTCAATCAACATTTCAACGCCGCTGCGACCTAAGCGGTCCAGAACCCCATCTATTCCGGTTTCATGGGGCATTTTGAGTAGAATCCGCAGGATGTTGCGTCGCGTAGTCCCCCAGCCGGTTTTTAGATGAGCCACCAACTGATTGAGGGCTTCCGGCGTGCCAATTTGACCCATCGCACTCCAAGCTTGTAGCCTTACCAAATCTGGTTTGTGGATATCTTGTGCTAGCTCGACCAGCATCGGAATCGCTTCATCTCCTAAACGCACAATCGCACCGAGAGCGGCTTCGCGGGTAGATTTGTAGTAAAGCCCTCGCACCAGAGCCGGATAGTATTCGTGTAAGTGGGTTGAAGAAATTACCTCTAGCAAGGCGCAGCGCACGCGCAAAGACTCATCTTGTAACAGACTAGGAATATAAAGTCGCAGTGCCTGCAAATAATCTGCCTCTCCCAGCGCTCGACAACCCATGACTCGTTCCCGTTCCCGTTGATGAGTCAGCATTCGGCGCAAGGTATTGGTCGCTTCGGCTTTCTCCGTCGGGGTACCCCGGCGCAATATTAAAGCGGCGGCGGTTCCCCGCACTACCGGGTCTACGTTTGGGCGGAGGTAGGGCTGTAACTGGCTAATATCAGGGGTTTCCTGAGTTAGCCAGATATAGCGCAGAGCGACAGCAAGAACTTCTGGATTGAGTTTTTGAGCAATCAGCCCCTGAACTTGGTCTAAATAAGTGGGATTCGGCGTCAGCAGCATTGCTTCTAGGCTCTGGCGCTGCAAGGCTGGAGTGAGGTGAGTCAGCAGCGGAGCAAGGATTTCGCCCACATCCTCCAAGTCGATTTGGCACAGGAGTTCGATGCAAGAGCGTTTATCTGCTTCCGTACCTGGTTTCTCCAGTGTTTCGACGACAGCACGCTTGAGGACTCGCAGATCGACATCTGATACGCTTAAGCGTTCTCCTTGAGCGCTCTGAACCAGCAAGCCGACATAGCTCGATCGGAGCAGGAAAACAATTAACAGCCAGAGGAGGGCAAAAATAATAATAACGGCGACAAACACCCAACTTTGGACCGATCGCAGCGAGTTCTCCGACAGGTTGTGAAAGGCAAAGGCTAACAAGCTGATGATGCCTAAAATCCCCGCTCCAGTAAATCCTGTGGAGAGGGATTCGGCAATGCCCCGCACCTGAGCCATGATTGAGCTGCGAATGTTATCGGGGAGCGGTTGGAATAGAACCGGCCCAAGGGCAGCCATGAGGGTATAGCGCAGCAGTTCGTCTATAAATTTGAGGAAGATCAGACCTAGAAAAAAGCCTGTAATCCCAGTGAGAGCAACCAAGCTAAGAATAATAATTGCCACAGGCAACAACATAGCGGCAACAAATACTCCCAGCCGTTCGATGGCACGACTGGAGATAAACCACTGGGTTGCTAGTTCGCATAAACCCACGATGCCGCTAAACAAACCGAGGAAGCTGGCAATTTCCTTGCTATCAAAGTTCAGCTCTAATTGACTCAGATACTGAAAATCGATTAACAAAAACAGAATCTGCCCAACGATGAAGAAGCCAAATAAGGGGATGACGTAGCGCTGTAAGGGGCCTCTCAGACGCCTTGATGTGAAGTCGCTTTCTTGATTTAAGCTGGCTCTGACGGGAGAATCCGGAAAGGCTTGCTTATACTGCTGGGTGAGATAAAAAAGGCTACAAGCTCCCAACCCCATCATCACCACAGCAACTAGGGAAACGTTATTCAGTCCAACGGTGGCGAGGATTAGGGGGAGAGAAAAACCACTGACAACATCTGCAACGAGGATGCCACTACTAATGAGGGGATAGGTGCGCTTAATTTCCCGGATATTGAAGAGTTGATTAGCAGTAATGGAAGTGTTGAGGTCATTAAGGACGTTAATCGCTTCCACCCACAGCCGCATCAGAAAGACCGTGATGCCAGCCAAATAGACAATATCTAATCCCAAGCGGAATAGGACCAGAGGGATAACTGCAAGGGAGGCTACTAGGACAACTACCCAGCGCAAAGGCAAAATCTTTTGCATCCAGGAGTAGACAAAGCCCAGGCTCGAACCGATACCCGCTGAGAGGATATAGAACAGGGGCAATTGCTCTGCGCCATACTCTTTCAGGAAGAGGGCGACAGTACTGGCTTCTGCCCAGATGATGCCGATGGAAGTTGTGGTATAGAAAACGAACATGAATAGTGTTCGCTCTCCTTCTTCTGGACGAAGATTGACCCATTGGAGTAATCCCCGACCCCAATCGGACCAAGACCAAGCGCGATTGTTCAGTTTCATTGGTATTTTGTCCGTTGTCAGTAGTCAGTGGTCAGTTGTTTCTTGTTTGCCACTGACCACTGTTCGGGCGACGCCTGGTCTTCCCCACACCACTGACCACTGACTACTGACCGCCGACAACTGAGCTATTTTTTCGGAGACAGCAGCATCATCATGTTGCGACCTTCTTTTTTCGGAGCTTGCTGCACTTCCGCTAGTTCCTGTAAATCCGTCGCCATCCGCTTGAGCAAGTCCTCGGCTAAATCGCTGTGTTGAATTTCGCGACCTCGGAACGTAATTGTGGCTTTGACCTTATCTCCCGACTTCAGAAAGCGCTCGGCTTGATTAACACGCACTTGATAGTCATGCTCTTCAATCTTGTAGCGCATCTTCACTTCCTTGACATCAGCGGTATGCTGATTTTTCCGGGCTTCCCGCGCTTTTTTCTCCTGTTCAAATTTATACTTGCCATAGTTCATAATCCGGCAAACGGGTGGTTCTGCCTTATCGCTGAGCAGGACAAGATCCAGCTCTTTTTCTTCAGCGATGCGGATAGCCTCGTTTGGCGTCATAATTCCCAGCTGCGTGCCATCGGTGTCAATGACGCGAATTTGGGGAAAACGAATACGTTCGTTGATTTGGGGTAGATCGCGAGTGCGTCTTTTCTCAATCACAGGCATTAGGGTTATGTTTGCTCGGTTAGTTGATAAGGTTAATTTTGATAGCAGTGGGTTGTTGAATGTTTGAGCGATCGCACTAGGGCTACAGGCTGCTTCCTGGCGTTCTCAATTTCATTCCCAAAGAAACCAAGTTTTTCTTTCCTTGTATCTGCCATTCTACTGAGTATGGGAGAGTTTCTGTCTATAGTTGTTCACGTAACTTCCAAAAAGCGATCGCTCCCATCTCCCCCTCAACGACTGTTGATTGGCAATTTACGCAGACGATGTAAGTCTGGTGTTCGGGGTAGGGACTTTTTCTGTGCAGCCATACAGCATGGGTTTTGTCTAGGTTTGTTAACTTAAGTTCTCAGAAACCCTGATGAGACACGCTCTAGCAGCAAACCACTAAAATGGAAATCAACAGACAAAGATAAAGTTTATAAAACTTATTAATTTGAGGCAAAAGCGATCGTGACCCAGCATTGGCAGCATCGAATTGGCAGTCAAAGAGACTGGGTTTGGCGGGGTTGGCAGACTCGCTATACATACATCCGGGCGTCTCAACCGACACAAAAGACAACCCCCTTATTGCTGCTGCATGGATTTGGGACTTCCATTGGACACTGGCGACACAATCTAGCGGTACTTGGTCAGTCTCACACGGTTTATGCGCTAGATATGCTGGGATTTGGGGCATCCCGGAAGGCGCAGGCAGACTACAAAGTCGATCTTTGGGTAGAGCAAGTTTATGATTTCTGGCGGACTTTTATTCAGCAGCCAGTGGTATTAGTCGGAAATTCGATAGGATCGCTGGTGTGTCTGGCAGTGGCAGCCGCGCATCCAGAGATGGTGAAAGGCTTTGTGATGATGAGTTTGCCCGATCCCTCCGTGGAGGAAGAGGCAATTCCCGCCTGGTTGCGACCCGTTGTGGCAGGGGTCAAAGGTGTTGTGGCTTCACCCGTGATTCTCCAGAATGTCTTTTATCTAGTCAGGCGTCCCTCCTTCGTCCGCAAGTGGGCAGCGATCGCTTACGCTAACCCAAATGCTGTCACCGACGAACTGGTAGATATTCTGGCAGGTCCCGCTCAAGATCGGGGTTCGGCAGCAGCATTCGGTGCCATCCTTAAAGCGATGACCAGTGCTAAATTTAGCCCCAGTGTCAAAACCTTACTGCCAACCTTGAACACGCCCATGCTCTTGATTTGGGGTCGGCAAGATAAAATGATTCCTTTTAGCGTACTGGCTCGATTTAGGGATATCAACCCTAAGCTTCAGTTGGTTGAGCTGGATGCAGGTCACTGTCCCCATGACGAATGTCCAGATGAAGTTAACCAGATTATCCTCAACTGGCTTGAAACGATGCCTGAAGACCAGGTAGATAGCTCTGCTACACCCCAAAAACAGTTAGCAGTGAGTGATTAGCTTTTCGCCAAGTAGGGTGGGCACTTCCCACCCTATCGATTTTTTCTTCTAGCCTCGAATTTCTAGGCCTCTAACTTCTAGCCAATGGTGACTTGATCGGTTTGGACACCCGTGGCACCCTCCACACTCCGGGCGACCGAGACCATTTGATTGAGAATTTGCTGGCTGGGAACTTGTCCTTTTAGCACAACTGTGCCGCCGGTTTGGGCTACATAGAGCGTATTAATATCATCCAGATCCGGATCTTGATCGAAAGCTAGAGCAACCCGCTTGGCAAGTCCGCTTTGGTCATATTCTCCAGTTAATCCCACTCGCTCTGGCGGAATCGTCTCGCTGCTACTTGCAGTGCCGGTTGAGGCAGGAGCTTGAGCTGTCGGTGCTGGTACCGCATTAGTTTGTGCATTTTGCGGCTTTTCCATGCCAAAAAGTCTTTTTAACCAACCCATAGGTATTTTTGCTCCAAATTAAGCTGAACTACACCATTATTATGAAATTGCTAAATCAAGGCATCTATCAATGAAAAGATTTAAGGTTTTCCGGGGGCTAAAAATCCCTAAATATACAGAGATAGCCGTTTTTTGTAGCCAAGGGGTGCTATACAGTAACATTAAGATGTAGCTTCGTTAACGTAATTTCTGTTAACATTGCCTTCGCATACCGTGTAGGTAGTAAGTCTTTGCTAACGTACTGCTTACAACCCACGTAGCTTCTTGTAGGGAAGCAAAATATTGCTTAGCGTGTTGAAAGCAACATCGCGCCTCCGCCTGTTTTGTATAAAATGAAACATACCCTTTCAGTTTTGGTTGAAGATGAAGCTGGAGTCCTGACTCGGATTGCCGGTTTGTTTGCCCGTCGGGGATTTAATATTGAAAGCCTTGCTGTTGGACCAGCTGAACAGCTCGGAATCTCCCGGATTACGATGGTCGTGCCGGGAGATGACCGGGTGATCGAGCAACTCACCAAGCAGCTCTACAAGCTGGTGAATGTACTAAAAGTCCAGGATATAACGGATACTCCGTGTGTAGAACGAGAGCTGATGTTGCTGAAGGTGAATGCTACCAGCTCCAATCGCTCGGAAGTGATTGAACTGGCTCAGGTTTTCCGCGCTAGGGTAGTAGACATTGCGGAGGATGCGCTCACTTTAGAAGTGGTGGGAGATCCAGGCAAATTGGTGGCGATTGTTCAAGTGCTGAATAAATTTGGTTTGCGTGAAATTGCTCGCACCGGCAAAATTGCCCTTACCCGCGAGTCGGGTGTTAACACAGAGTTTCTCAAGTCTCTGGAAGCTAAGCTTTAATCGAGGTAAGGGGATTTTTCAGCTTGCTGATGCGGGAAGTAGAGAGAAGCATCAATTTTCCTCGCTCGGCGATCGCGCTTTTTATCATCTGTTCTTCTTTTCTATTCGCGCTTATTTTCTCCGAGTCTCCAGTCTACTGAGTCTGGCTCGGAGCTTTTTTAGTAAGGTACTCCAAACGACTTTCCAGGAAATCTACCCAATCGCTCTTATTCCCTGGCTTCCTACTTGCCCTGTGTAGCCAAAGACTGGCATAGCTATAGAAGCGTGAGATTAGAGGTTCCCTTCCCGGAGTAGGCAAGGAATCCCCTTGAGTACAACTTTGTCCTAAACATTCGCAAAAGTTTCCGGATGAGCTGATGCCTACCTCGGATTAGAGGAACTCGACTGTATCAGGAGCGGTTAGAGTTCAGTTCTTGCTCACGACAGATACTATTTTCTTTTATCAGAAAAATCGTTTATTCTCTGATAACTACATAATAAGATGTGAGTTGCCGAAACAGCCGTCAAGAACCTCTGCTAAAGGGGGAGTTGCGAACCTAGTTGGTTCGCAAACCATTCCTGGATGCCAATGCTGGGAGCAATACCGAAAATTCCTGCTGGGTAGGCAGTTCCAGATGGTTCCCTATCTGGATTCTTTATAAGACTCTTGGCTTAAGCCCCTAGGAAAAGAGACATCTTGGCAGAAATGAGTGGAGGAACTCATTTTAATCAACGATTTCTGGGAATCATAAAACTCACGTATAACAAAGCTGCCTGACGATAATTCTGGCGAATTATCAGTCAATTGCAAATGCAAAACCTAAGCAGCTCCGAAGCCGGTTCATCTGATTAAAAATAGTATTTGTGCCTATTCGTTTTTAAAATACCGCTACTGCTAAAGCATTGGCAGAGGAATATTGTCTATCGAACGCGCAGGCCAAACGTAGAAGCAATGACCGATCTGAGCCGACCAGAAGAGGCAGATGCATACAACCAACGCTCATTAAAGACGCTCTTGAGAGCGATCGCCCTTTCTCAGGGGCAATTCTCGCTAATTTTGGTGCGCTGCAACTATAGCTTGTTGCAACAGCGGATGGTGCAGCAGGTACGGGAACAAAATCCGTTTCCCGTGCGCGAGGTGATATTAGCAGATTCGGTCAAGACGCTTTACAACCCCATCTTGGAAGCGCTGGAAGAGCCAGGGAATACGTCTCGACAAACAGAAATATTGTCCGCCGCGATGATCTTAGGGCTGGAGTCGGTAATCGCTCTCGATCAGCTGCTGACCTCAACCAATCAAGTACGCGATGAATTTCGCGCTCAGTTTCCTTTCCCCCTCGTGTTGTGGCTCTCCGACGCGGTGCTACAAAAGCTGATTCGGTTTGCGCCAGATTTCAAAAGCTGGGCAGCTTCTTCGATCCGGTTTGTGATGTCAGGGGATGAGTTAATCGAATTATTGCGGCAGAAAGCGGACTCTCTATTTGCCAGAGAGCTAGATTCTAGCAATTTTGAGTTGTTGCACCATTCCGCTCTCGATTTAGTTGTTGGTTCCCAGCATCGCCTAGAACTGGAGTCGGCCTTAACAGATTTGCGGCGTCGCGGGCAACAATTGGAGCCTCAACTACAGGCAAGTCTCGAATTTGTGCGGGGGCGCAATGACTACGCTACCGATCAAATCCAGTCAAGCATTGCCCATTATCAACGAAGTCTGGCTTATTTCAAGACTGAAGACTCAGAACTGTTAGCAAAGCGCCACGAAGTACGGACTGGGGAAAACATCAGAAATGAGGGTCAAGAGGCAAGCACCACGATTTCCGATTCTCTGTGTGTCGTTAGTCCTCAGCACTCAGTCCTAAAAGTGGGTTTGCTGCTGTTTCACTTGGGGCAATGCTATACCCGTTTGGCTAACTTGCGACCGGAAATGAGCCGCCAGCACTGGAAGCAAGCGAGAGATTATTTTCAGCAGTGCATTGAAGTTTTTGAGGAAGCTCAACGTCCAGAACTGGTTGCTAAGTTTATTTCATTCCTTTGTGAAGTGCTGCGGCGTTTGGAAGCGTGGGCGGATTTGCAGGAGCTGGCAGAAAAAGCTTTGATCCTGCATCAAACTTATGATGCAAACCTCCAGCAGGCTCAAGATTTTGGCTTTCTGGCGGAGGTGGCGCTTAACCAGTCCAATTGGATAGAAGCGTATCAGCAAGCGACTCTGGCACTTTCAACGCTGGCGGAAGAAACGTTCCAGACAACTTCTGCCTCAATCCCGCAATCTCAGTACGAAAGTTTATATTTGTTGCTGCTGGCACAGTCTCAGAAACATTTGGGACAGCGGCAAGCTACCGCCGCGATTCAAAACTTGGAACAGGCGCTCAACAAGTGTAACCATCAGTACGATCCCCATTTATGTTTGCGGATTCTCAAGGCACTGCGATCGCTCTACTTTCAGCAGGGTGATTATCTGCAAGCCTTTCAACTGAAGCAAGAGCAGCGTTCCCTGGAGCATCAATACGGGTTCCGTTCTTTTACAGGTGCCGGACGCCTACAGCCTTACCGGCAGGCTCTGAACCCAGGCGTCACATCTGGAGGAGATATGCGCTTGGGAGGGTCGATTCCCCAGGAAATTGCTGCTTCTGGTCGGCAGCAGGATGTCACTCGCCTCATTGACCGGATCGGCCGCAATGACTACAAATTGATTGTGATTCACGGTCCTTCTGGAGTTGGTAAAAGCTCAATTATCACTGCTGGGTTAGTTCCAGCACTCCAGCTCAAAAGCATCGGCGCACGCGATGTTTTACCTGTCGTTATCGAAGTTTATAAAGATTGGGTAGGGACGCTGGCAAGACAATTATCGAAGGAACTCAGACTCAGAAACCAGGAATCAGAACTCCCTTTAGAGGAGGAAGACGCCCAACACCTTCCCGTCCCGATCGCGTCCGGACAGGAGTCAGAAGATAGCAGCGAAGTGAGAACGGGCGGAGAAACTTTATCTTTACAGGAAATCTTAGAAGAAAGCGATCGCGCTGAAGAAATGCCAATGTCTGCGGTTCCGCCGACACTACTTGCTGCCAACCTCCTAGAACAGTTGCGACACAATAGCGATCGCAATCTGTTAACCGTTCTGATTTTTGACCAGTTTGAAGAATTCTTTTTCGTCTGTACTAATCCAGCGATGCGGCGGCAGTTTTATGAATTTTTGCGCGACTGCCTCAACATTCCTTTTGTAAAAGTTATTTTGTCTCTGCGAGAAGACTATCTACATTATTTACTAGAGTGCGAACGTCTCCAGTATTTAGATGTCATAAATAACGACATTTTAAACCAAGATATTCGCTACTACTTGGGAAATTTTTCTAAGCCGGATGCGCGGCAGATTGTCAAAAGCTTAACCGAACGCTCTCCATTCTTTTATTTAGAGCCGCAGTTAATTAATCGGTTAGTGGAAGATTTGGCTGAAGAACTGGGAGAGGTGCGCCCCATTGAATTGCAATTAGTGGGTGCCCAATTGCAGGAAGAAGAAGACAAAATCACCACGATGCAACAGTATCAGCAATTGGGAGCGAATCCAAAAGCCGAACTGGTTGAGCGATTTTTGAAAAAAGTCATTGCTGATTGTGGCACCGAAAATGAAGCTTTGGCTTGGAACGTTTTATTTTTATTGACGAACGAGAAAGGAACGCGACCCCTGAAGACGAAGCAAGAGCTGGCAACCGTATTGCAGCTTGAGGCGGAAAGAGCAGTGGGCGGGGAAATGCCTCTACTAGACTTAATTTTAGAAATTCTTGTAGGATCTGGTTTGGTTTTCGTAATTTGGGAAGGGTCAGAAGCCCGTTACCAATTGGTTCATGATTATCTAGTCGATCGGATTCGTCAAAAATCCGATCTGAACTTGAAAGCCCAATTAGCACAAAGTGAGGAAAAGCTGTATCAGGCACGGAAACAACAATTGCGAACGATCGGCGTCGGCATTATGATGACAATCCTGGCAGTTTCTGCCGGAGGATTTGCGCTGCGAGCCGAAGCTCAAAGAAAGCTGGCAGCGATCGCGCAAACAAATGCTCAACTCACCGCCCTGAGTGCTTCTTCCGAAACGCTCTTTGTCTCCTACAAAGAATTTGATGCCTTAATTGAAGCCTTGAGGGCAGGGAAAAGCCTCGAAAGTGCAGTTGGGGTAGAACCCGATACCCAAATGCGCGTCGTTACGGCGATGCAACAGGCAATCTACGGAGTACAAGAACGCAATCGCTTAGAAGGACATCGTGATGTCGTTTGGAGCGTCAGTTTTAGCCCCGATGGTCAGACAATTGCCTCTGCCAGCGTCGATAAAACGGTAAAACTTTGGCGGCGCGATGGCAAGATCCTGAAAACCTTGTCAGGTCATCGTGAGAGCGTCACCAGCGTCAGTTTTAGCCCCAACGGTCGCCTCTTAGCTTCGACTGGTTCTGACAAGACAATAAAACTTTGGCAAACAGACGGTACTTTACTAAGAACGATTGACAAAGCACACGGTAGTTTGGTTAATCACGTCAGCTTTAGCCCAAACGGTCAAATATTAGTTTCGGCAAGCGATGACAAAACGGTAAAGCTTTGGAACTATCGCACCGGCAAGTTGCTGAAAACATTGAAACACAACGGAAAAGTTACCAGCGCCACTTTTAGCCCGGATGGTCGATTTTTAGCATCGGCGAGTGACGACAAAACAGTGACAATCTGGAACATGGCTTCCATGACGGTCGAGCAACCCTACAAAATCCTCAAGGGACATACTGGCAAAGTAACCAACCTCAATTTCAGTCCCGATAAGCAGTTGTTAGCTTCAGCAAGCGATGACAAAACAGTCAGGCTTTGGAACTACCAAACTGGACAAACGATCCGGGTTCTTCAGGGACACAGTGACTGGGTGTTTGGAGCGAGTTTTAGTCCGAATAGCCAGATGATTGCCTCTGCCAGTAATGACAATACAATGAGACTCTGGCATCGCAACGGGAAGCTGCTGAAAATCCTGCGGGGACATAGTGATGGGGTGACAAGTGTTAGTTTTAGCTCCGATGGTCAGACGATTGCTTCTAGTAGTTACGATAAAACTGTCAAATTCTGGCGACTTAATGATATGTCGCGCACTGTTTTAAGAGGGCATACGGATCAGATATATGATGTGAGTTTCAGTCCCGATGGTCAGATGGTTGCCTCTGCAAGTCAAGATAATTCAGTGAAATTATGGGACACAAGTGCTTCTTTGATTGCTACGTTGAACGGTCATAAAGATCGGGTAAATAGCGTGAGTTTTAGCCCAGACTCTCAGTTAATTGCTTCTGCTTCTCGTGACAAGACGCTGAAACTCTGGAATCGATCGGGTACGCTTCTCAACCCCCTGAATGAGCCAAATAAGCACAGCGATTGGGTTTTGGATGTGGCGTTTAGTCCCAATGCCAAAATGATTGCTTCTGCTTCTCGTGATAAGACGGTAAAACTTTGGGATACTTCGGGCAATTTGATTAAAACTTTAACTGGGCATCGCGATCGCGTTAATGCAGTGGCTTTTAGCCCCGACGGGGAATTACTGGCGACTGCTAGCGACGATCATACGGTCAAACTCTGGACTGCCGAGGGAAAATATCTGCAAACCTTACCGGGACATAGTGGTTGGGTTTTGGATGTCGCTTTTAGCCCGGATAGTCAGCTAATCGCATCCGCGAGTTATGACAATACGGTTAAACTTTGGCGGCGCGATGGTTCTTTATATCGAACTTTGAAAGGGCATACGGATAGCGTTGCTCACGTTAGTTTTAGCCCGGATGGTCAAATTCTAGCCACGACGACCTGGGAAAACACGGTGCAATTGTGGCGACTGGATGACACGTTAATTAAAACGCTCCCAGGTCATAGCGATCGCGTTACCAGTGTGAGTTTCAGTCCAGATGGCAAGATTCTTGCTTCTGCCAGTAAGGACAAAACCGTGATGTTGTGGAATCTGGATCTCGATAATCTGCTGGCACGCAGTTGTAGTTGGGTGCAGGACTATTTAGAAAACAATCCCAAAGTCCGAGAAAGCGATCGCCTACTTTGTGATAATTAGTGGTTTTGGGTCATTCTATGATGAACCGCGTTGGCGAAGAGAGCGCCAAGGAAGAAAAATGAAAGAAGTTTATAAATAAATGAGAATTGCTAAATAACAAGCTGAAATGCTTAATGAGTAAGAGTTTTGGTGTACCCCACGCGAACGAAGATTGCTAGAGGAACGTGGGCAGTAGAAACTAGGGCTTTGAACTATAAACTAATGACTAATTGACTCATCTCTAACAACAATGGCAAACGTTCGCTTAGAAGGAATTACCCGAAAATTTAATAATGCTACTGCGATTGAGGATATTTCCTTCGAGGTGCCGGATGGGCAGTTCTGGGTGATGGTGGGACCTTCCGGTTGTGGCAAATCCACGATTTTGCGGACAATTGCGGGTTTGGACACGCAAAGTAGCGGCAATCTCTACATTGGGAATGTCCTGATGAATGAGATTCCTGCTAGGGCAAGAGATGTGGCGATGGTGTTCCAAAATTACGCCCTCTACCCGCACATGACCGTTGCTAAAAATTTAGCTTTTGGTCTACGGATGCGTGGAACTGACGCGAAAACGATGCAGGAACGAGTAGAGACGGTCGCGCGATCGCTCGATATCGCCCATCTCCTCGACCGCAAACCCAAGCAGCTATCGGGGGGACAACAGCAACGGGTGGCATTAGGGAGAGCGATCGCTCGTCAACCCCAAGTATTCTTATTAGATGAACCCCTCTCTAACCTAGATGCCCAGCTGCGAGACGATACCAGGGCAGAACTCAAGCAATTACACCAACAAGTGGGAATTACCACGATCTACGTCACTCACGATCAGGTAGAGGCGATGACCCTAGCGGATCGAATTGTGGTACTCAATCGCGGTCGGATTCAACAAATTGGCGACCCGCAAACAATTTATGCGCGACCGGCAAATTTGATGGTTGCTACATTCTTAGGCAATCCACCGATGAATATTCTCCACGCGACTTATACGGGTGAAGTTTTTCAGGTGGGGGATCAGGCTTTATCTTGTCCTCCAGCGCTTCAGGACAAGTTGCAACTCAGACAGGGACAGGGCATAGAGTTAGGGATTCGCCCAGAGCATATAACAACTAAAAATGAAAAATTAAAGATTAAAAACGAACAAGAACCCGAAGCCTTTGGTCGGGACGGGGTCTTGCCTCTACAGCACTCACTGCTGATGGTTGAGGTGAAGGTTGTAGAACCGCTGGGACGGGAGACACTGATTCGGGCGAATTTACCGGCGTCTGGGGTACCGATCAATATCCAGGCAGCTTCAGATTGGCGGGGTCATTCCGGCGATCGCATTTCTGTACAGCTCGACCTCAACCAGTTATTTGTCTTTGACCCCACCACGGGCGATGCTCTGTTTCCTTAAGAATTCGCGACTTGTTAACAGCTTTGGAAATGTTTCTCAACAACTTGCAATATTCTCTCAGCAGAACGACCATCGCCAAAGGGATTAATTGCCGTTGCCATTGCTTGATAAGCACTGCGATCGCTGAGGAGTTCTGTTGCCGCCGCTAGAATTTGATTGGGTTCTGTTCCCACCAATTTTGCAGTCCCCGCGGCTACCGCCTCTGGTCGTTCGGTGGTTTCCCGCAATACCAGTACCGGCTTCCCCAAACTCGGTGCTTCTTCCTGCAATCCTCCAGAATCAGTCAATACTAAATAACAGCGTTGAATCGCCCCTACCAGTTCGGCATAATCTAACGGTTCTGTTAAGAAAATTCTGGGATGATTACCGAGAAGTTCTTGTAGCGGTTCTCTCACGGTCGGGTTGCGATGGAGCGGCAACAATAATGCAGTATCCGGGAATTTATCTAATATTTGCAAAAATCCCTCCGCAATTCCCCGCAGGGGTTCTCCCCAGTTCTCGCGTCGATGAACTGTTGCCAACAGCGTTCGATATCCACTCCAGTCCAAACCGGGAATTGGGCAATCCGGCTGGCTTTTCGCCACGGTCAGTAAAGCGTCGATGACGGTATTCCCAGTGTGGTGAACTTCGCCAGTGACGCCAGAACGTTGCAGATTTTCTACCGCTAGGGTTGTGGGGGCAAAATGCAGCTGAGTTAGCTGAGAAATTAATCGCCGATTGGCTTCTTCTGGGTAAGGATTAAAAAGCTCGTCGGTGCGTAATCCTGCTTCTACATGACCGACCGGAATTTTTTGATAAAACGCTGCTAAAGCTGCTGCAAAGGCTGTGGTTGTATCTCCTTGAACTACTACCAAATGAGGCTGTAACTGTTTAAATACAGTTTCCAATCCTCGCAAACTACGACAAGTAATATCTGTCAGAGTTTGTTGATGTTGCATAATTTCTAAATTTTGGTCGGCATTCAGCCCAAATAGCTGCATGACTTGCTCGACCATCTCTCGATGTTGACCCGTCAATATTACGTGAGTTTGAAAAGTTAGCGATTCCTGAAACTGTTGGATAACAGGTGCTAGCTTAATGGCTTCCGGACGGGTTCCCAGTGTGATGCAAACTTTGATAGGAGATGGCGGCATGGAAATTTAGCTTAATTGGGAATAATCGGGAGAGAAGCGCGATCGCACTTCTCTTCCCATCCTACGCTTGCCATTTTCCTACGAAAAGACCCGGCAGGTGCCGGGTCGCAGAACTCTTGCAGACAATAGACTAACTTTTTAAAAGCGTTCACAGGCCATTCAAGAATCTAGATCGCAGGTTAGTGGGCAAGCTGCATAGACAGAGGTATGTAGCGGATTGGCTTCACCATGCAGCCAGTGCAACCAACGAACTTCTTGAGGATTAACACCCTTTAGGGTTAGCAATGCCGCACCAGCGACAACTGCCAAAATATTCCCGCCAATTAAAGCTCCAGCGACCAACAAAACTGCGCTAACCGGCAGTACAGATTGTAAAGCGATCGCTAACAAAGCGCCAACCGTAACCATCAAAACAACTAAGGGGAAACCCACCACCAGCAAGCAAACCCCTAAAGTAAAAGTCCAGATCAAAAAGCTCTTGACCATAGACAATGAATACACTTTTGCCAAACCTTGATTGTGACTTAATTGCACGATTTTTTCTCCTGATAGTCAAAGAACAAATTTATATGCGGAAAATGACTTTTAATCGATCCCCTAGTATCGACTAAGTGAAAATCAGTATAGTTAATCCTTTTCTTTAGATGAGCCGTTCTTAACCAAAATTTACAGTCAATCCAGAACATTTATGGATGCGAAACTTTTTCCAATGCTCTATATTAGACTGCCTTATAAAACGACCATCATCCAAAAGATAGAAATTTGAAGAGGTTCTAGGTTTCAGTCTTTTCCACCAATCAAGCAATTTTGTAGCCCAACCAGTGGCAGAGGGAAACAACCAAAGCCGCTTTCAGTATGCTTAACATATCTTATAACTTTTAACATGTATTCTCATAAACCAGCTCATCTAGCTCAACGGGTAAACCGCCGCTAGACGGCTAAGTTGCCACTGCTGCTGTTTTGAGCTGGTAAGAGAATTTTTGGCGTTGAATGTTAGCGAACCAAAAGTTTTGGGAAAACTAGGAATAGGAGTTTTTAAGGCTCCTCAAATAAAAGCTGTGGCGTGTTCCACCGAATCGCTTTACGTCTTAAAAGAACGTATTCGCGGGCTATCCTTAGCTTTTTTTGTAACGATTCCTACAAATTTTCAATCAGTGGTAGTTGAAAGATGACAGAACCGCAGCGTCCGCCCATGTCACCACCGCCTCCACCCCGCGTTCCCCCACCACCCCCGCCAGGAATGCGACCTCCGGCTAGGGATACAGCTGCCACCGTTTCCACTCAGCAGCAGCCCATGCAAACGATGCAGATGACTGCGCCGCCCTCTCCCCATGCAGCGGCAAGTGCAGGGGCAGCTTCTGTATCTGCTCCACCGAAAGCGGCTCCTCCAGCAGCGGGGACAGGAGTTCGATCCCCTGCTACAGCTGCTTCGGCAGCATCAGCAACAGCAGCAACGGTGGTGGCTCGAACGGCTGCAAGGGGTCCAGGTCCTAGTCCCGGACAGCCCACCTTAAAGGAAATCGTCGTTAAAGCTCATGAAAACGGAATTTCCGACATTCATGCAGGTGTCGGTGAAATTCCTCGCTACCGCAAACGGGGCGACATGGAGATGACCGATTATCCGCAGACGGATGAAGCGACATTCATGAGCTGGTTGCGAGAGGTGATGACTGATGCTCAGATTCGGGAATTTGAAGAGCGCTTAGACTTTGACGGCGTTACCCAGTATGAATTCTCTCGCGCCCGGATTAACGTGTTTGGTTCGATGCGCGGTCCAGCGATGGTGATGCGATTGATTCCAAACAATATTCTGACTTTGGAGCAACTGCGGTTGCCAGAGGTGTTTAAGGATATTTCCCATTACCATAAGGGATTGATTTTGGTCACAGGTCCAACGGGTTCGGGTAAATCCACCACGATGGCTGCCATGATTGACTACATCAATAAGGAGATGGCAAAGCACATCATCACGATTGAAGACCCGATTGAGTTTGTTCATACGAGTCGCAAGTCGCTGATTAAGCACCGGGAAGTAGGGTTGAACACGTTGAAGTTCGACAATGCGCTGAAAGCTGCGTTGCGGGAAGATCCCGATCTGATTCTGGTCGGGGAAATGCGAGATAAAGAAACGGTTAACACTGCTCTCAAAGCGGCGCAAACGGGTCACTTAGTGATGGGGACGCTGCACACCAATAGCGCTGTGAAAACGATTGAGCGGATTCTCAATCTCTACTCAGCAGAAGAGCAGCATTCGATGAAGATAGCGATCGCTGAATCTCTGGTGGCGATCATTTCTCAAGGATTGTGCAAAACGACCGATGGCAAACGTGCGGCTTTCCACGACATCCTGATTAATACCGAAGCAATCAAGGACTACATTAAGGAGGGTAAATACGAAGATATTACCGGAATCATGCTAGGCTCCAGCTTTGACGGCATGATGACAATGAACAAAGCCCTCCTCGACCTCTACCATGAGGGTCGAATCACCGAAGAGACTGCTCTGGAAATGTCGCCCACTCCAAACGAGATGGCTCAGTTCCTCCGAGGTCGGGTGTAACAATTAAAAATGTAAAATTAAAAATTAAAAATGGAAGAAGGGTTTCTTCTTTCATTTTTATTATTTTGGCGCTTTTTCTTGACTCAAGATCCACTCTCTCTTCCCCAGCTCTTTAAAGGTATTGCCCTGTTTACGCCAGGGGGAGACTTAATTTATTGCATCGATCCCAATAAGCAGAGCCACTGGCACCTACATCTGTGTGCTGGACTTCAAGAAATGCTGGGATTACCCGAACCTCCCCATTTTCTAGTGCCAGCTTATACCGCGACGATCGATCGGTGGCTCGATCCTTACACCCAGCAGTTACGAATTGCCGCTGAGGTTTATTTGCCGGTACGACGGCATCAGGCATTGCTGAATGGGATTTTCCAGAATAGCAACTTGCAAAATTGGCAAGTTGCTCCTTGGCCTTCAGAATTAGGCGATCCTATCGTATTAGAAACTTATCGTCACCAATTTCCCCAACTTTGGGAAAATCACGATTTGATTGTGCGCTTAGAACGCACGGGTTTCCAGCCTTCATTCCGCCCAGTTTCGACGCCTGGGTACGTCCTGCGCCTGTTTGTTTCCGGTCATAATGGCTCTACCGAACACACTCTCCAAAGCCTGCATCAGTTGTTAGAGCAATCTCTGGGTCATCCTTACACTTTGAAAGTGATTGACATTTTCAAACATCCAGAACAGGCGGAGTCAAATCATATCTCTGCTACACCCACCCTTGTTAGAGTTTGGCCTGAACCTGTGCGACGGATTGTGGGAGATTTAGACAATATTGAGAGAGTCTTGCAGGTACTTGGGGCTGTAGATTACTGAGTAGAGGCACACGAGTGCCGTGTAATACTATTTCACCTGAAGGTCGCTACAAATATATTGCTGGAAGTGGCTGCTGACAAAATGCGATCGCTATAAGTCTTCTACAATCCAAAATCTAAACTCTCCATGTCTCGCCTCTTATTTTAATCAGCCGTAGGAATACAGACCTCTGGCGCACACAACCCCGGAAACTTCAAGGTTGTCACTTCCATCGTGGCGACATCGACACGACGGATAGCATGGTTATTAGTATCGGCAATGTATAAATGAGAGCCAATCGCACTCACTCCTGAAGGCTCAAAAAATTGGGTGCTGGTGCCTTGACCATCTTGGTTTCCTGCCGTCCCATCCCCCAAAACCGTGTTACAAATGCCGGTCTTCGGGTCAACTCGCTTAATTTTGTGGTTGTAGCTATCAGCGACCCAGAGGTAATTCTGAGCGTATTCAACGCCTAAACAATGCTGGAGTCGAACCTCAAAGCCTTTACCATCAATATCCCCAAACCCAAATAGCTCACCACTGCCACAAATTGTTCGCACCTGAGCCTTTTCACCCAATCCAATGCCACGGATTGAGCTAATTTCGCTGTCGGCAACGTATAACTCTTGTCCGTCGGTGGTAATGCCGCTGGGTTGAGAAAAGGCAGATTCGTCTAGATTCCCATCAACGCATGATTCTGCTCCAATCCCTGCGTAGGTACCAATGATGCCGTTTTCCAGCTGCATTTCCCAGATTTGGTGGACTCCTGCCATCGCAATAAACAAGCGATTTCCTACTTTTTCTAAATCCCAAGGAGAATTAAGAGGAGTTTCTCGTGCCGTACCCCTGTAGGAGCGAAGGTGATGGCTTTGTTCGCCAGTACCGGCAATTGTGTCAACCTTTTGATTCTTTAGATCGATCTGTCGCAGGGCATGATTTTCGGTATCGGCAACATAGAGAATGTCATTTTCTGCGTCGAGTGCCATACCTTGGGGAGCGAAAAATTGGGCATCTGTAAAGGAACCATCGGTTAAGCCTTGTTTGCCAGTACCAACGATCTGTAGCACTTGACCGGCAAGGGTAGCGATCGCAATCCGGTGATGTCCGGAGTCGGCGATGAACAGGCGATCGCGTGTTTCATCCGCTAACACTTTACCGGGAAAAGCCAGGGGTGTTACCAACGGTTGCCGCTGTTTTTCTAAAGTAAGGCTGAGTTCTTGAAAATTAATCGTTCCTCTCTCTTTGTGTTGTTGAATCAGCTGCCAAATCAGCTTCTCTACGACATCCTGATTTCCTTCCCCAGATACATAGCCGATGACGTAACCTTGGGGGTCAATCATCGTCAAAGTGGGCCATGCACGGACAGCATACTGACTCCAAATAGCAAAATTGCTATCGACGACGACTGGATGCTCAATGTCGTAGCGCAGAACTGCCTGACGAATGTTTTCAACTTCTTTTTCGTTGTCAAATTTGGCGGAGTGGACGCCAATCACCGTGAGGCTGTCTTTGTATTTCTGCTCCAGGTACTTCAACTTTGGCAGGACGTGCAGACAGTTGATGCAGCAATACGTCCAAAAGTCAAGAATTACCACTCGCCCTTTTAATTCACGTAGGGAAAGGGGACGATCTGTATTGAACCAGATTTGGTTTTGGGGAAATTCTGGCGCTCTAACACGGGGCGTCATCATGTCTCCTTTTTCACTAACCGCGATGGGAACAGAGCGCTCCTCAAGAAGGATGTTGTAAAGCCGATACTGTTCGGTTAAAGATGAATCGGTGGGAATTTTAGATATTTAGAGACGCATTCGCGAAGCAGCACGGTAAGCCTGGGGCTTTCAGAGAATCAATATCCATCTATGCTCCTAGGGGCAAGTACAAAGCCCGTGCCCCTACATCTGTTGTTGAGACCGATTTATGGATTCCTGAGCAATCTCTAAGGCGTTGCAGCTTCCCCTAGCTGAGCATCCTCTGGATTTTCCGCTGTTGGGACTTCTAGTTCCGGTGTTGCCGGTTTTGATTTTTGGAAGAAACGGCTGGGGATATCTGGCTCAGATGGAGCTTGGATAATCCGCAACGGTGGAGCCGCAGCAGGTTTAGGAATCAATACGTCCTTGATATCGGCTTTTGGTTTTGCTTGAGCGAAGGTTGGGGATGATTGGGCCGATTGGGTTGTCTCTTCAGTCTTCTGCTGTAGAGAATCTGTTGGCTGAGGCGAGGACGGTGGTTGTAGCAAATCTGGTTGAGCAGGTACTACCTGAAGCGGCTCTTCTGGCGCTGGCGATGGGGCTATTTCCGGTAAGACTGGCGGTAAATTGCGCGTAGGAGTATCAACACCTGCATCTGGACGCCGGAAGCGATTGAAGAATCCGCCTTTGGGTTTTTCTACCTGCTTTGGCGCTGGAGACGCTGGGGGCGTAGATGGAATCGTTTCTACTTCAGGGCTTGCTTCTGAACTTGGCGTTATCTCTGGTAAAGTCCCTGGTTGAGGAATGTTTTCTGGGGGTATGGCTAAGGAAGAAGGCTCCTCAATTGCCTCAGGTACTGGCAGTGCAGGTGGTGGGTTAACTGGAGCCTCTGAACGCCGAAAACGATTAAAGAATCCGCCTTGGGGTTTTTCTAACTGTTTTGTCGCTGGGGGTGCCTCGGCTGGCTTTGCTGGCTCAACTTCAGAGGACGTCGGTTCTTCTTTACTCAGCTGCGGCGCTGGTGTTTCTTCAACGGCAGGAGGCGCTAACGGTTCCGGTGTCGGCGTCGGCGTCGGCGTGAAAGATGGCTCAGGGGTTGCTGTCGGCACTGGCGTCTTACCACTGTAGTTGGGGTTTACAATCCCGCGAGCAGCAGTCGCCGAGAGTTCCCCGCGTACCAATTTGGCAAGGGTATCTTTGCCTTTCGGTTCGTAGGTAATCAGCCGCGCGGTGTTGTTGAAGACGTTTGTGACTGGATTTCCCTGTTCATCTAAAAATTCCAGTTGTACCCAGTTCTTCCCTGAGTTAAAGCCTTTGAGATAAAGCGGTTGCCATCTGTCCATGACAAAGCTTTGACCGTTTACGGTAACGCGAACTCGCCAGTCGGCAATTTCGTCGTTGGGATTGGACTGGGCGACCAAGTGCAGGGGGGCGTTAGTCAGGTAGAAGTCAAGCATAATTGGCTCGGCTCCATAACTGCCCGTGGGGCGGCTATAGGTCAACAGAGGCTGCCCTGGATTGGGGTTGTTGTCCGTTGTCTTGGTGAAAAGGTGAAAGGTTGTTTGGGCGTAAGCACCTTCGTTTTTGAAGCTCTCATGCCAGGGGCGTGAGGCAAAAACTCGCAGGGTGTGAGTTCCGGGAGCTAAATCTTCAAAGACTAGAGGCTGTTCTAAGTCATAAACGGCTTTGTAAGGCTGGTTGTCCAGGATGACATGTAAATGGGGGCCAAGACCGAGTTGGGGGTCTTTGAAGATGGGTAGATCCCGAACTTGGAGCCGCACTGCCACTGTTGTGTCTTGAAGAACTTCATCAGCTTGGGGACTGAGGATGGTGACTTGAGGTTGATAACTCTCCAACGCTGGGCGCAGCTGTTGAATGACCTCGGGGGGAGATACCTCTGAGATTTGCCCAGAGGTTAGAGAAGATGAGGGTTTGGAGGTACCTGATGGGGTCGTCAGGGCGCGATCGCCACAACTGACTAAACTTCCTACCAAAACAGTTGCCATCAGTAACGAAACTATCGTTCTTAGAGGGTTCCACCGGCGATTCATGCCCAACACGCACTCCTACTCCTTCCGCGACCAACATCAAAAATCAAGACCTGTCCATAGGGAACTATAGCCCAAAAGCATCAACTACACCCTCGCAATGCCGTGAATTTCAGGCTCTGACAACCCAGAAGACACGGATTTTAAATGAGCTAATCGTTGCGTTTTGTTAACTAAATTTAATCCCTCTTGACTTTTTAACACTAAATATGGAGGTGCAAGCTAAGTTGCATCAATACTTGACCAAATTTGAATTATTGTTAAGTGGCTCGAAATACCCAGTAAACCTAGTCCTATCATCTACAAAGATAGAGGGTGTGGTTTTACAACCCTTCCCTCTCAGCGAACCCTTTAAAACGGGTATTCCATAAATTGGGGAAAGTAGTTCTTCAAAGAGCCTGCTTTCCTACCCATTAAAATCTAATTTTCTAATGGGACAGAACTCGTTCCTTGTCTAGAGAGAGGAGAGTCCTCATGACAATCAGTCCTCCGGAGCGAGAGGAGAAAAAAGTAAGGGTTGTTGTCGATAAAGATCCAGTGCCTACTTCCTTTGAGAAGTGGTCGCAGCCGGGTCATTTTGACCGCACCCTTGCTAGAGGTCCAAAAACCACCACGTGGATTTGGAACCTTCACGCCCTCTCGCATGATTTCGATAGTCATACCAGTGACTTAGAAGACGTATCTCGGAAAATTTTTGCCGCGCACTTTGGTCACTTAGCCGTGATCTTCATCTGGCTAAGCGGTATGTATTTTCATGGCGCTAAGTTTTCAAACTACGAAGCTTGGCTAGCTAATCCTTTAGGCGTCAAGCCTAGCGCTCAAGTCGTTTGGCCTATCGTTGGTCAAGATATTTTGAATGCCGATGTGGGCGGTGGCTTCCACGGGATTCAAATCACCTCCGGCTTGTTCCAGGTTTGGCGGGCAGCTGGCTTCACAAACACATTCCAGCTGTACTGCACTGCCATCGGTGGCTTGGTAGCAGCAGCTCTGATGCTGTTTGCTGGCTGGTTCCACTATCACAAGCGGGCTCCCAAACTGGAATGGTTCCAGAATGTAGAGTCAATGCTAAACCACCACCTAGCTGGGTTGCTGGGTCTGGGGTGCTTGTCTTGGGCCGCTCACCAAATTCACGTGGCGCTGCCCACCAACAAGCTCCTGGATGCAGGAGTTGCCATCAAAGATATTCCGCTGCCTCATGAGTTCATCTTGAACCGTGACTTGATGGCCCAACTGTATCCCAGCTTTAACCAAGGGTTGACGCCATTCTGGACTTTGAATTGGGGCCAGTATGCTGACTTCCTGACGTTCAAAGGCGGTTTAAATCCCCAGACAGGTGGATTGTGGCTGTCAGATACGGCACACCATCACCTAGCCTTGGCAGTACTCTTCCTGATCGCCGGTCATATGTATCGGACGAACTGGGGGATTGGTCACAGCATTAAGGAAATTCTAGAGAACCACAAAGGTCCCTTCACAGGCGACGGTCATAAGGGTCTCTATGAAAACATGACCACATCCTGGCACGCGCAGTTGGGAACCAACCTTGCCATGCTGGGTTCTGTGACCATCATCGTGGCTCACCATATGTACGCGATGCCTCCGTATCCGTACCTTGCCACTGACTACGCTACTCAGTTGTCCATATTCACCCACCACATGTGGATTGGGGCATTCTTGATCGTTGGCGGAGCGGCTCACGCTACCATCTTTATGGTGCGGGATTACGATCCGGTAGTGAACCAGAACAACGTGCTGGATCGGGTGATTCGTCACCGGGATGCAATTATTTCCCACCTCAACTGGGTTTGTATCTTCCTAGGCTTCCACAGCTTTGGCTTGTACATCCACAACGACACGATGAGTGCTTTGGGTCGCCCCCAAGATATGTTCTCGGATACGGCGATTCAGTTGCAGCCGGTGTTTGCTCAGTGGGTGCAAAACCTGCACACTCTGGCTCCTGGTGGCACAGCTCCTAACCAGCTAGAACCAGTAAGTTATGCCTTCGGCGGCGGGATCGTTGCTGTAGGCGGCAAAGTGGCGATGATGCCAATCGCGCTGGGTACGGCGGACTTCATGATCCACCATATTCACGCTTTCCAAATTCACGTCACTGTTCTAATTCTGCTGAAAGGCTTCTTGTTTGCCCGTAGCTCTCGTCTGATTCCAGACAAGATGAATTTGGGCTTCCGCTTCCCTTGCGACGGTCCCGGTCGTGGCGGTACCTGCCAGGTTTCTGGTTGGGACCATGTATTCCTGGGTCTGTTCTGGATGTTCAACACCATTGCGATCGCGGTTTACCACTTCAGCTGGAAAATGCAATCCGATGTGTGGGGCACAGTCAATGCTGATGGAACGGTGGATCATATCACCGCAGGCAACTTTGCGATGAGTGCCATCACTATCAATGGCTGGTTGCGTGATTTTCAATGGGCACAAGCTGCTCAAGTAATTCAGTCTTACGGTACAGCCCTCTCAGCCTACGGTCTGCTGTTCCTGGGCGCTCACTTTGTGTGGGCATTCAGCCTGATGTTCCTATTCAGCGGTCGTGGCTACTGGCAGGAGTTGATTGAGTCGATTGTTTGGGCTCACAATAAGTTGAAGGTTGCCCCTTCTATTCAGCCTCGCGCTCTGAGCATCATTCAGGGTCGGGCCGTTGGGGTAGCTCACTTCCTCCTGGGCGCGATCGTCACGATATGGGCGTTCTTCGAGGCGCGAATCCTTTCAATAGGATGATTTAAGCCTGAGTAACGAGTGCTGAGTAAAGAGTATGATGCTCTGAGTCCTCAGCACTCAGCACTGATAATTGAGGAGACTATGGCGACAAAATTCCCCAAATTTAGCCAAGACCTCGCTCAGGACCCGACTACACGTCGGATCTGGTACGGGATTGCAACGGCTCACGACTTTGAAAGCCATGATGGCATGACGGAAGAAAATCTTTATCAAAAGATTTTCGCTACTCACTTCGGTCATGTGGCAATTATCTTCCTGTGGGCCTCTAGCCTCCTGTTCCACGTCGCCTGGCAAGGTAATTTTGAACAGTGGATTAAAGATCCGTTGAATGTGCGTCCTATCGCTCACGCGATTTGGGACCCCCACTTTGGTCAACCGGCAGTAGATGCCTTTACTCAAGGTGGTGCGACTTTTCCAGTGAATATTGCCTACTCAGGTGTTTACCACTGGTGGTACACCATCGGTATGCGGTCAAATAATGATCTGTACCAAGGTGCAGTGTTCCTAATTGTCCTGTCTGCAGTCTTCTTGTTTGCAGGCTGGCTGCACCTACAGCCCAAGTTCAGTCCTAGCCTTTCTTGGTTCAAGAGTGCCGAGCCTCGGCTGAACCACCACCTGGCAGGTCTGTTTGGCGTTAGCTCCTTGGCTTGGGCAGGTCACTTGATTCACGTTGCGATTCCCGAATCTCGCGGTCAGCACGTAGGTTGGGATAACTTCCTGACAACGCTGCCTCACCCCGCAGGCTTGGGACCGTTCTTCACCGGCAACTGGGGCGTCTACGCTGAGAACCCAGAGGCTGCTGGTCATGTGTTCGGTACCTCTCAAGGTGCAGGAACAGCGATTCTGACGTTCTTGGGTGGCTTCCATCCCCAGACACAATCGCTGTGGCTGACGGATATGGCTCATCACCACTTGGCGATCGCAGTCATCTTCATCATCGCCGGTCATATGTACCGGACTAACTTTGGGATTGGTCACAGCATCAGAGATATGCTGAACGCCAAAAACTTCTTTGGCACCAAGACTGAAGGTCAATTCAACCTACCTCACCAAGGGTTGTACGACACCTACAACAACTCTTTGCACTTCCAGTTGTCTATACACCTGGCAGCGCTGGGAACTGCTACTTCCCTGGTAGCGCAGCACATGTATGCGATGCCTCCCTATGCATTCATCGGGAAAGACTTCACAACTCAAGCAGCGCTCTACACACACCACCAGTACATTGCTGGTTTCCTGATGCTGGGAGCATTTGCCCACGCAGGTATCTTCTGGGTACGTGACTACGACCCAGAACAAAATAGAGGTAACGTCCTCGATCGAGTACTCCAGCACAAAGAAGCGATCATCTCGCACCTGAGCTGGGTCTCCCTATTCCTAGGCTTCCACACCCTAGGTCTGTACGTCCACAACGATGTTGTGGTTGCCTTCGGGACTCCCGAAAAGCAGATTCTGATTGAGCCGGTATTTGCCCAGTTCATTCAGGCTTCTCACGGAAAAGTCCTCTACGGCTTGGATACTCTCCTGTCTAATCCTGATAGCGTTGCCTCAATGGCTGGTGGCCCTTGGCTTCCCGGTTGGCTCGATGCTATCAACAACGGTACGAACTCTCTGTTCTTGACAATTGGCCCTGGCGATTTCTTGGTTCACCACGCATTCGCCCTCGCCATCCACACCACCACCCTGGTTTTGGTCAAGGGTGCGTTGGATGCTCGTGGCTCCAAGCTGATGCCCGATAAAAAGGACTTCGGCTACGCCTTCCCTTGCGACGGCCCCGGTCGTGGCGGTACTTGCGAACTCTCCGCGTGGGATTCCTTCTACCTCGCTGCGTTCTGGATGCTGAACACCATTGGTTGGGTAACCTTCTACTGGCACTGGAAGCATCTGGGCATTTGGCAAGGCAACGTGGCTCAGTTCAATGAGTCTTCTACTTACCTCATGGGCTGGCTGCGCGACTACCTCTGGCTGTACTCCGCTCAGTTGATCAACGGGTATAACCCCTACGGCATGAATAACCTGGCGGTTTGGGACTGGATGTTCCTGTTCGGACACCTAGTTTGGGCTACTGGTTTCATGTTCCTGATCTCTTGGCGTGGTTACTGGCAAGAGTTGATCGAAACCCTTGTCTGGGCACACGAGCGCACTCCTCTGGCGAACTTAGTTCGTTGGAAGGACAAGCCGGTTGCTATGTCCATCGTCCAAGGTCGCGTGGTTGGTCTAGCTCACTTTGCAGTTGGCTATGTCTTGACCTACGCCGCCTTCCTGATTGCCTCTACTGCTGGTAAATTTGGTTGATCTCCTGTAGTTCGCTGAATCAATGCATTTTAGGTAATTAAAACAAAATCCCCTGCCTTCTGGTAGGGGATTTTTTTATAAGATTGTCTTGGCTAAAATTCTCAAGGAAAATGTAGCTTAAAACGGCGAAGTATTTTATATAAAATGTCTAATAAAATAGCAACTGTGAGTAACTTAAACATTAATGGCATCACCCATGAGCTAATAAAGATTCAAGAGCAAAATAGTAATTGTAGTTTGTGGCAATTTAGAAGCTTAATCAGTGCTAATCAATATCTTCGGCTATATAAAATTTTTTTAAAATATGTTCCTAAAGGAAGTGAAGTATTAGATTGGGGTTGTGGGAACGGTCATTTTTCTTATTTCTTAGTAAAGGCTGGCTATAAAACCTCTGGATTTGCTTTTGAGGACTTTTGTGTTCGGGAAACTCTAAACAGCTCAACTTATGAATTTAGAAAAGGGAGTGCTGAAGATCCAACAGCCATTCCCTATCCAGATAATAAATTCAATGCAATCGTATCTGTAGGGGTTTTAGAGCATGTCAGAGAGACTGGAGGAAATGAAATTACCAGCTTACGGGAAATCTTCCGTTTGCTCCAACCAGGTGGCGTTTTTATCTGTTACCATTTTCCGAATCAGTTTAGTCTGATTGAAGCGATCGCTTCCCGGTTGCCTAACAAATATCATCATCAATATCGTTATACTCGCCAGTCAATCAAAACGCTTTGCCAAGAAACCGGATTTGAGGTTCTAGAAGTCCAGCGTTATGGTTTTCTACCCAGAAATATGTGGGGCGTATTTCCCAAAGCAATCGGAAATTTCCCACTGCTGGCATGGAGTTGGGATTTTTTAGATGACATTTTGGCATATCCTTTCTCTGTAGTCTGTCAAAACTACTTGTTTGTCGCTAGAAAACCCTTGGCAAAATCCTCTGAATGATGATCGCAAGCCTTTGGTAGCAGCGTACAAAGCGATCGCTCTTTTAGGTGACTTAAACGCGATCGCCCAAATATCCCCTTTCCATCAAAAGCGCTGACCCGTGGTTACTTCAAGTCGGACTTCTCCCTGGTCGCTAATGCCTAAATCGCTGCGAATTAAACCAAACGGGGACTTGATCCGCAATCCTAATCCGTAACCAAAACCACTCCCCGGTTTACCGCGCAGCAAACCCGGTTGCCCAAGCACCGTGTCACCAGACCCCAAATCTGAGCCATAGTCAGCAAAGACAACCCCTCCCAGCCACTGCAAAATCGGGAAGCGATATTCGATTGAAGCCAAGGCATAACTGCGACCGCTAGCGACTTTACCAGAACCATAGCCGCGCACAGAATTGAATCCGCCAAGATTAAACGCTTCAGTCGGAGGAAATTCGCCAAGTATTGTCCCAGTTTGCAAATTGAAAGCCACCATTTCTGGATTTTCGGTTTCCCTACCCTTGCCAATCCAGCTGACTGGGACATATTGAATATAATTCGCTCGCACTCGGTTACTCAAAATACTGCCCAACCCAATCGGAATCGACTGTTCCGTGGTGAGGGTTAGCAGCGAACCCTGAGTCGGATTGGAACGGCGATCGCGCCGATCTCTCGCCACACCGAACGACACCGTTACCAAGTCATCAATGCCAGTTTTGCTGACAGATAGCGGATTCCCCAATTCATCCACCCGTGCAATATTGAAATCAGCATCGCGGGTACTAATCCGGGTGTAGTTCAAACCCAACGATCCATCCCAGCCATTAAAAGAACGCAACACCGCCACACCGCCGCCAAATCGTCCTTCCCGTGTACTGTCCCCATTGGGCAACTCGATTTCATCGGTGAAGGTGCGGGAATAATCCCGATTGCGAAACGCTCTAACGCTATACCCCAAGCGGTTTGGCTCCCCAGCCCGATAAGGGCTAGTAAACTGGGTATTAAACTGGACATCCTTACCACTCACTTGAAGTTTGGCAGCTAAGCGATCGTTGACACCGTTGATATTGGCATCTCGATAGCTTACCGAACCGTAAAGCCCGATGTCACCGCTATTGCCACCCCCTAATGTGATAGAAGGAAAGCGATTCTCCTGGATGTCGTAGATGATGTTAACCCCGTCGGTGGCTTCCTCCACAACAACATTGACATCCTCAAAAGACTCTAATCGCCTCAATCGCTGCAAGTCTTCCTGAAGCAAATCCTCACGAAATACCTCACCCGGCTTGAGTTTCAGTTCGCCAATAATAAAATCTTTTTTGGTGCGACTGGGTATCGGTCGATTCTGGTTATCGACTGACTCCCCTTTGTTATTAACAAAGCGGATCTGCACATCTTTGACAATTCTGGAGGCAACCTCAGCAGTCTGGACGCCCTCCCCACTGGACACTGGCGGTATCGTTTGTGGCAGATAATCACCGTATTTGGCATCATATTCAACAACAGGAATGGGATTTGCTGTCTGAGCCAATCCTGGCGTCACCTGGGTTACGGCTGGAGTCGCAGCATCCTCAAGGGGTGCCGATGTCGCCATATCGCCCGAAGTCGTCTGTGCAGCGGGTGGGGAGGATGCGAGCGCTCCTTTTGTTTCCCAGATTCCCAGCGTTGCCACCATCAAAATTGCAAATGTTTTAAGACCCATAAAATTAGCTTAATCGGCTGGCTACCATTGTGCTTGGCTCATTGGCTTGTATCCTTAGCGAGGACTGGCTTTTGAGGCGGGCAACAGACGGAATCTATTGCAGATATCAAGTGAAATGGTATCAGTAACAACGAAGTAAACGTCAAGGATATGAGTATTCAACAGGCATTTAACACAGCAGCAACTGAGTACGACAAGCTCCGACGCACCCTGATTCCCTGTTTTGATGACTTTTACCAAACAGCCATTCAGGTTATCCCATTTGACCGCACAGCAGCCCTAAACGTTCTCGATTTAGGTGCAGGGACGGGACTTTACTCAGGCATGGTTCAGGCAGTGTTTCCGAATGCTGAATTTACACTGCTGGATCTCGCGACTGAGATGTTAGAGCAGGCAAAGGCTCGATTCCAGCAGATGGGAAAATCTCCCAAAATCTGGATTGGAGACTACGTTAAGACAGATTTGAGCGATTCCTATGACCTGATTATCTCCGGCTTATCGATTCATCATCTGTCTGATTCCGAGAAGCAGCATCTTTATCAGCGGATTTATGATGCCCTCAAACCTGGAGGGATGTTCATCAACGCCGATCAAGTTTTAGGCAGAACACCCCAACTGGAGCAATTTTATCAACAACAATGGCTGAATACCGTGCGCGATCGCGGGATCTCCGAGGAGCATCTCCACGCCGCTCAACATCGGATGACCTACGATCGGCTAGCACCTCTCGACGCTCAAATCCAATGGTTGGAAGCAGCCGGTTTTCAGAATGTAGACTGCTGGTATAAGCATTACAGCTTTGCCGTGTTTGGTGGATCTCGTTCTGCTGAGTCGGAGTCAGAGATACAACCACCCACCATTCAAACACAACGGTTAACGCTCCGTCCTTTCACCTTGGCAGATGCTCCTGATGTGCAACGCTTCGCCAGCGCTCGCGAAATTGCTGATACAACACTAATTCCTCATCCTTACGAAGATGGGATGGCTCAAGCGTGGATTAAGGCTCATTTGGCAGCATTTAAGGAAAAGAAAGCCATCACGCAAGCGATCGCGTTGCGGGAAACTGGAGAACTCTGTGGGACGGTTAATCTGATGATTAATGCCAAACAGAACAATGCGGAGATGGGTTACTGGATTGGCAAGCCCTACTGGGGACAAGGCTACTGTACTGAAGCAGCAAAAGCTCTACTGCAATACGGCTTCGAGGAGCTTAAATTGCACCGCATTCATGCGTCTCACTTTTCGCGAAATCCAGGTTCGGGACGAGTCATGCAAAAACTTGGGATGCAGTATGAGGGATGTCTCCGTCAACATTTACGGAAAGGAGAAACCTTGGAAGATATCGAACAATACGGCATCTTGAAAAGTGATTGGCAGCAAATGATTGGTCAAAATTACTAACTGCTTACCTAAAAATGCAGAAAAAAACCGGCTATGGCACAACCATCTTTACCAAAAATTATCATCTTCGACACTACAATGCGGGATGGAGAACTTGCGCCCGGTATCAAAATGGATATTCATCAAAAAGTCCAGCTTGCCAAGCTTCTAGAGGAGATGCGGGTTGATGTCATTGAAGTGGGATATCCAGGAGCTATCCAGAAAGATTTTGATGAAATTTTTCTTGTTTCCAAACAAATCAAACACTCAACCATTTGTGGATTAGCAAATTCTAAACCGAATGAAGTGATGGACGTTGCTTTAGCAATTAAACCAGCGGGACGAGGCAGAATTCACATTTACACCCAAGTTAATTTGAAGCATCAATCAACTTGGGCTGAAGAACAAACTTTAGAAGCGATACACGATTCTATTGGACTTGCCAGAAATTACTGCGCGGATGTAGAGTGGAGTGCCTTTGACGCTCCTCGAAGCCAACCGGATTTTCTTTGCAAAGCAATTGAAACAGCCATCAAAAGCGGTGCCAGAACAATCAGTATCCCTGACAGCCTTGGTTTATCGTCGCCAATAGAATTCTCAGGGTTGCTGAATATGCTCTTTAATCGGGTGTCAAATATCGATCGGGCTACGATTTCTGTCCACTGTCATGATGATATGGGATTAGCCGTAGAGAACTCAATCGCAGCTCTCAGTTGGGGTGTCAGGCAAATTGAATGCTCGATTAATGGACTGGGAGCCAGGAAAGGGAATGCTGACTTGGGAGAAGTCGTAAATGCAATTATTAATCATCCAAATTATAGCGTTGATGTTGAGAAATCTTTAATAGGTCGAGCCTCGGAGTTAGTTGCTAAAATCTCTAAACTTGTAAAGTGAGAATAAAGTTATTTGTTAATCATTTTAACTTTAATGTCTCCAAATATATGCCAATGAATATTTCGTGAATAATTAACACGGTTCAACTATTTAAAGGCAGCTAAAATAAACCCAAATAAAAAACTTGGAAAAAACAGGTATTATATATAACCAAAAAACCTATCAGAAGAGGATATGGCAACAATAATCAATGAAGGGGGCGGGAAAATATTTTTATAAAAATAGCAATCCTTACTTACTGGAAAGTTGAGGTTTAAGACAAGAATGCCCCAAACGGCTTTTTATCGGAATTTAATAATTTATTTCTAACAATACTGACAAAGAGCAGTTATAAGTTGATGAGTATTAACCGCGATCGCAAGCAGCTGTCAGTAAACTGCGAAAAGTTATAGACTGAGTACCAAATGGACGGGCAGAGTAAAAATATGATGCTGCCTACTTTAGAGATCGTATTGCTAGGTGGCTTTCGCCTAACTTATGACGAAAAGCCGGTGACAGACGTGAGCGGGGAGCGATCGCAATCGTTGCTGGCATATCTGGTGCTGCACAGGGGCACGCCTCAGCCTCGTCAGCGGCTGGCTTCCCTGTTTTGGGCTGACTCAACAGACGAGCAAGCCCGAACGAACCTAAGAAGAGAACTGCACCACTTACGGCGGGTTTTGCCGGACGCGGATCGATTCATTGAAGTAGATACAAAAACGCTACAGTGGCGCTCAGATGCACCTTTTACGTTAGATGTTGCAGAGTTTGAGCGGACAGTGGCTCAAGCGGAGGAGGCAGAACGAGCGGCTGACCGGAAAACCGTCCGAACCCTGTTAGAGCAGGCGGTAGCCCTCTATCAGGGGGATTTACTGCCCAACTGTTACGACGAATGGATTTTTCCAGAACAGGAACGACTGCGACAAATTTTTATCCAAGGATTGGAATGGTTGGTTCGCCTGTTAAAGGAGCAACGGGATATCCGGACGGCGATGCGCTATGCCCAGCAGTTGTTAGAAGTTGACTCGCTCAACGAAGCAACTTATGGTGACTTGATGCAACTGCACGCGCTTAATGGCGATCGCGCGAGTGCCTTGCGAATCTACCACCGCTGCATGACGCTTTTACGAGAAGAGTTAGGAATCGATCCTAGTCCGATTACCCGCGACCTCTACGATCGCCTGCTGAATGAAGATTCTGAAGGGATAATCAGTCGAGAAAAAAGCTCTGAATTACTCAATACAAATTCTGAATTAAATACACCCAGTCAAAACGACAGGCAACCTCGTTGCGATTGGGGCGAAATCATCGATGTAAGCCTATTTTACGGACGGACAGAAGAGCTAAACACGCTCAAGCAGTGCATTTTACAGTATCGCTGTCGGCTAGTTGTCTTATTAGGCATGGGTGGAATTGGGAAAACTGCCTTGTCCGCCAAACTAGCGCAGGAAATCCAGGGAGAATTTGATTTTGTAATTTGGCGATCGCTACGAAATGCTCCCACCCTAGAAACTCTTTTGCACGACTCGATCTCTTTTCTGTCGGAACAACAAGAGACAGGCAGTGAGCTTGAACGACTGATATATTGGCTGCGAAATTCTCGCTGCCTAATCGTTCTAGACAATGCAGAAACCCTTTTTCAGGTCAGTTGTCCGGGGCAGTATCGTCCGGGATATGAAGGCTACGGGGAACTGCTGCGAGCGATCGCAGAAACCGCTCATCAAAGTTGCCTGGTGCTGACCAGTCGGGAGAAGCCTGCTGAGGTGGGCATCTTAGAAGGTGTAGTTGATGGGAATTCAGCTTTACCTGTGCGAACCTTGCAACTGAGCGGCTCGCCAGAGGCAGCGCAAGCACTCATTCAAGCAAAAGGATTGATAGGAACTGAAGCACAGCAACAGCATTTGTGTCAGTTCTACGGCTGTAATCCTTTGGCATTGAAGATTGTTGCCACTTCCATTCAAGATGTTTTTGATGGCAAGATCCAAGATTTTCTCGCTCAAAATACCACGATTTTTAATGGGATTCACAGACTACTAGACCAGCAGTGTCAGCGATGCTCTCCCCTAGAAAAAACAATTATGTTTTGGCTTGCCATTAATCGAGAATGGACAACCTTCTCGGAATTGGCAGAGGATATCGTTCCCACCGTTTCTCGTGCAGACCTACTGGAAGCATTGGGTTCTCTCAGTTGGCGATCGCTGATCGAAAAGCAGTCAGGCAGCTATACCCAGCAACCTGTGGTGATGGAGTACATCACTGAGCGATTGATTGCCCAAGTCTGTGAAGAAATTCAACATTTAGAAGTCGGAAATGGGGAATTGTTAGCAGAAAACCAGAGACCCCTGATTTCCATCCTGCACAGCCACGCCTTGCTCAAGCCTCAGGGCAAAGACTATATCCGAGAGATTCAGATTCAACAAATTGTTAAAACCGTTTTAAACACTTTAATGACCCGACTGCACGGGCAATACAACGTTGAGCGTCATTTGACTCAACTGCTTTCAAAGCTACGAAATGAATGGTCGAGACAACCCGGATATGCAGGTGGCAATATCCTCAATCTGCTCGTTCAATTGCAAAAAGACTTAACAGGTTATGACTTCTCCCATCTCACCCTCTGGCAGGCTGATTTACGAGAAGTGAATTTACATCAGGTCAATCTTGCTGATGCCGACCTCTCTAAAACAGTGTTTACAGAACCCTTGAGCTTTGCCCTTGCCGTTGCTTTTAGTCCAGACGGACAACTTCTAGCGACCGGGGATACGAACCGCGAGGTACGGGTGTGGAGAGTAGCAGATGGGAAAAATTTACTGACCTGCCAGGGACATACCAATTGGGTTTGGTCGGTCGCTTTTAGTCCTCAAGGTAATATCCTGGCGAGTGGCAGCGATGATAAAACGATTAAACTGTGGGATCTCAAGACAGGACAATGTCTCCAGACTTTGCAAGAACACGCCCATCAGGTCTGGTCGGTCGCCTTTAGTCCGGATGGTCAAACCTTAGCCAGTGGGAGTGAGGATCGAACGGTCAAGTTGTGGGATGTCCAGTCAGGACAGTGCTGCCAAACGCTTCAGGGTCACGAAAATTGGGTGCGATCGGTAGCATTCAGCCCTGACGGAAAAACCCTGGCAACTGGCAGCGACGATCGCACGATTAAACTGTGGGATCTTAAAACCAGTCAATGTTATCAAACACTACAAGGACACGCTGAGCGAGTCTGGTCAGTCGCCTTTAGCCCGGATAGTCAAACCTTAGCCAGCAGTAGTAGCGATCGCACCATTAAACTTTGGAATTTTAAGACGGGGGAATGCCGCCGAACCCTCAAAGGGCATGGAAACTGGGTGAGATCGCTTTCTTTCAGCCCGGATGGTCAAACGGTAGCGAGTGGCAGCGAAGACCGCAGCGTGAAGCTGTGGCGAGTTCGGACTGGGGAATGCTACCAAACATTATGGGGGCACCAAAATTGGGTGCGGTCGGTGGCATTCAGCCCGGATGGAGAAATCCTGGCAAGCGGTAGTGGCGACCATACTGTGAAGCTGTGGCACGCTCCCACGGGTCAATGTCGCAGAACCTTACAGGGTTATGCGAACCGAGTGCGATCGCTGGCGTTGAGTCCGGATGGTCGCATTTTGGCAAGTGGGAACGACGATCGCACCGTTAAATTGTGGGATCTCGGTACGGGGAAATGCGTTCAAACCTTGCAAAGTCACACCAGCTCAGTCTCGGCTGTTGCCTTTAGCCCAGACGGTCGCACTCTCGCCAGTGGGAGTGGCGACCAAATGGTGAAGCTTTGGGATCTTGAAACGGGACAATGCCAACGCACGTTGCAAGAGCATACTTGCGGGATTTGGTCAGTTGCCTTCAGCCCCGATGGTCGAACCCTTGCCAGTGGTAGTGATGACCAGACGGTGAAGCTTTGGAATATTGACACAGGGCTTTGCCAACGTACCTTGCAGGGACACGCCAGTTGGGTTTGCGCGATCGCTTTCAGTCCGGATGGTCAGACTCTGGCGAGTGGCAGTTACGACCAAACGGTGAAACTTTGGGATGTCCAAACAGGACAATGCTCTCAGACATTCCAGGGACATACCAATTGGGTTTGGTCAGTTGTCTTTAGCCCAGATGGTCAAACCTTAGCGAGTGGAAGTGGCGACCACAGTATTAAGTTATGGGACGTGCGGACAGGAGAGTGCCGACGTACATTGACCGGACACACCAGCCGAGTTTGGTCAGTTGCTTTTAGTCCAGATGGTCAAATCCTTGCCAGTGCCAGTAGCGACCAAACGGTAAAGCTTTGGGATGTCCAAAACGGTTCTTGTCTTCATACCTTGCAGGGACACACCAATTTAGTCTGGTCAGTAATCTTCAGCCTTGATAGCCGCAGGGTCGCGAGTGGCAGCCAGGATGAAACGATTAAGCTTTGGGATGTGCAGACGGGTGAGTGTGTAAAAACCTTAAGGGCGGATCGACCTTATGAGGGAATGAACATCACCGGAGTCACCGGATTAACAGACGCCCAAAAGGCTGCATTGAAGGCGCTGGGGGCAGTGGAAACTGGGAGCCGGGGAGAGAATCAGCCCCGATTCTTGGCTCCCCTAATCGGGCGAGAGCGGGAATGGGCGACAATCTGTAATTGGATGGCATCCGATACCCGGATGGTCGTTTCAGAAATCCTTTTACTGGTTGGCGAATCGGGAATTGGGAAGACGCGCCTGCTGGAAGAACTTGCTGCCGTTGTCACGAGCAACGGTCGCGTACTCTGGGGACGCGGATTTGAGGCGGAAATGCTGCGACCTTATGGAATTTGGATTGATGCACTGCGGGCGATCGCTCGTGATTCAGGATCGCAATTGCCAGCAGAACTGAGTTCCCTGTTTCCAGAAGTGGAGGGAAGAAGAGATCCGGGCGATCGCTCTCAGCTATTCGATGCAGTGGTGAACCTGCTCTCCCAACTTTCGAGCAATGGCAAACGAACCGTCATTATCCTAGATGATATTCAGTGGCTGGACGAGGCATCTACGGCTCTCCTGCATTATGCAATCCGCCTGCTGGGTCACTCCTCCGTTCGGTTTGCCCTCTCGGCTCGTCAACGCGAGTTATCAGATAATGTGCCTGTGTGTAAGCTGGTGCAAGCGCTACGGCGGGAGGAGCGGGTGCAAACCATCTCACTGCCACTATTAAATCAAGCGCAAGTGGTTCAGCTGACTCGCTCGGTGAATATCGATGTTGATGGCAACCGCGTCTTTGTGGATAGTGGCGGGAATCCCCTATTCGCTCTAGAAGTGGCTCGTGCCCTAGCCCAGCATGACACTGCTTATTCTGACAATCTGGAAGCCTTGATTCAAGACCGATTGCGGCAACTCGACGAACCGGCGCGAGAACTTTTACCTTGGGCAGCTGCATTGGGACGAAGTTTCAATCCGACAATCGTGGCACGGGTTGCCGACTATCCGCTCTCTAAATTACTTTTAGCCGTGGAAGAACTGGAGCGGCAGGGGATTATCCGTCCAGGAGCTTTATTAAATAACGAAACTGGCTATGACTTTGCTCATGATGTTGTGCGGAAAGTCGCTTATCACCAGTTGTCAGAACCCCGCCGTAAATTAGTGCATTTGCAGATTGCCCAGGCTTTGAATCGTCTCTCGGTTCCTGACAACGCCCTAGCCAGCGATGTCGCGCATCATGCATCATTGGGCGGTCATGATTCCTTAGCCGCCTCAGCTTTCCAGGCAGCTGCCGAACGTTGCTTGCGCCAGTTCGCCTACTCAGAAGCATCGGAACTGGCTCAACGGGGAATTCAGCATTGCCAGAACCTTGAAAAGACTTTACGGGTTCGACTTCACATCGGGTTGCTAAAAGTCTACGTTCTGGCAGGAGTTACCAGAAATCAAATCCCCCAACTCGAAAATAACCTGCATCAATTGATTGCCGAAGCCAGCGCCCTTGGTTTGAAGGATGAAGAAGCGATCGCGCTAGAAGCTTTGATCGTGCTGAACTACGAGCGAGGTAATCTCATGGGTGTTCGGGAACACTCCCTCCAAGCAGTAGAACGAGGACGATTGGCAAGTCCGGCGACCACCGCCCGAATGCTAGCTCACAGCGGTTGGTGCCTCGCCGAAACCGAACGCGAGATGCCCCGTGCTGAGGCGCTGTTGCTAGAAGCACAGCCGCTTGCCGCGAGAGTGGGACTTGAAATTATCGATATTCCCTGTGGTCTGGGATGCGTGCGCCGTCATGCAGCGGATTTCCCGGCGGCGCGTTCTCTTTTGGAACAAGCATGGCGAATGGCGCAAGCGGAACAAGATCGCTGGCGAGAGTCTGCTTGTTTGACTTATCTGGCAATGACCGAGTTAGAAGCGGGCAATCCGACAGAGGCGATCGCTTACTCCGAAGAACTGGCAGCAGTTGCCACAAAAATTAGTGGTGAAGGCAGCGAAGGCCCATTCGCCGTTGCCCTGAGTTCGCTCGCCCGTTATGTTATCGGAGAAATGGGCGCTGAAGATGCACTTGAGCCAGCATTATCCACCCTGCGTCGGATCGATGCGAACCGAATGCTAGCTTATATCCTGAGCTTTGCAGCGGCAAGGGATTTGGAAAGGGGTCGCGTTGAATTAGCGATCGCCCGCGCTCAAGAAGCACTTCATGCCGCGCAAATTGTAGATCATCCCAGTGAAATTGCCCTAGCTTGGGCTGCACTCATTCGGGGAAAGTTAGCTTTAGGCGAACAAAAGCGTGCAGCAGAGCTATTTCAAAGCTTACAGTACCAAATTGACCCTCGCGTCTTGAGCGTTCGTGCCCAAACTGCCATCAATCGCTTACCGCAGGAGCTGAGGACTAACGCAGAGATCCCCCTTGCGTCCCCCTTAAAAAAGGAGACTTTTCCAGTTCCTCCCAATTTATCGGGGGGTTAGGGGAATCTAGGCTTCAAGTTTTCAGTGCGTAAGTCCTGTATTTAAAAACCTAAATTGCTCAATCAATCAGGAGGAAAATATGGTTCGTGTCCTTGTAGAAAAGATATTTGAGCCACCGATCACCGAACAGAAGTGGAACCACGATCTTGAGATCGGAATACCTTGTCACAGGGCACACAATGTTCATTGGATTCGCTCAATGATGGCACGCGATCGCGCTAAAGTAATTTGCGAATTTGAGGCACCTGATGCTGAGACTGTGCGGAAGTCTTTTCGGAAAGCTGGCTTACCCTTCGCCCGGATCTGGACAGTTGATATTTTGGAACCATCTGTTGGATCAAATGTATCAACCCTGTCTAATTGCTCTTAATCAAAAAACCTTTGTAGTCTCACTTTCAGGTTGAAGAAACAGTAATGATGCGATCGCCTTCACCAATGCCTCTGGCTCCACAGGCTTAGGAATATGCTGTTGAAATCCTGCGGCGATCGCTTGTTGGTAATCCATCTCGGCAGCATAGGCAGTCAGCGCGATCGCTGGAATGTTTCCTCCTTGGTCTGGTTTCAGACTCCTCACCTTTCGCATCAACATATAGCCATTGATTTCTGGCATTCCAATATCGCTGATGATGACATTTGGCTGGGATTGGCTTAGTGCTGTCAGCGCTGCAACGGCTGAGGCTACGGAGGTCACAGTTGCACCATATTGCTCCAACAGGAAGCACAAAAACTCTCGCATATCTGCATCATCATCCACCACGAGAATTTGTAAGCCAGACAAAGGTAAGGAGTCAAAAGTCAGAACTGAGAGGTTGTCTTTTTCATCCGACTGCCTTTCTCTATCATTCTGCAAACAGGGAAGCTTAATTAGGAAAGTTGCACCTTGTCCTTCACCCGGACTTGATACACTTACAGTGCCGCCGTGAAGTTCTACGAGATGGCGGACGATTGCCAGCCCTAGACCCAATCCCCCAAAGGTTCGGGTGGTGGTACCATCTTCCTGACGGAAATAATCAAAGACATAGGGTAAGAACTCAGGTGCAATCCCCTTACCTGTGTCAGTTACGCGGATTTGCGCCTGCGCTTCGACCTGCTCTAATGCGATCGCGACCTGTCCCCCAGCCGGAGTAAACTTAACCGCATTGGCAAGGAGATTCCAAACGACTTGCTGCAATCGATTGGCATCACCGGAAACCTGTCCTACGTCCGGTTCGAGGATAGTCTGAATCTGGATAGATTTGGCTTCGGCTGCTAAACGCACCGTCTCGATTGCGGCTTCAATCGTCGATACCAAGTCAACCGGGTAGACGTTGAGGCTCAGCTTCCCTTGCAGGATGCGGGAGACATCAAGCAAATCTTCAATTAATTGGGTTTGTAACTTGGCGTTGCGCTCAATGGTTTCTAAGGCGCGATCGCTCGTTGCCGGATCGAACTTGCGGCTACGCAGAAGCTTTGCCCAACCCAGAATCGGATTAAGCGGCGTTCTCAGTTCGTGAGAGAGAACGGCTAAGAATTCATCTTTGACCCGGTTTGCCGCTTCCGCCGCACTTCGCGCGGTTCGTTCTGCTTCGTAGAGATGGGAACGAGCGATCGCTTGGGCGCATTGTTGGGCAAGTGCCAAGATAAAAGCTTGGTCATCCTCGTTAAGTTCTTGTGGTTCAGTAAAGCCCAGAGACAGCCCTCCAACTGCCCGACCCTCTACCATCAGCGGAATCGAAACCCACGTCCCAAAGTTAAATTGACTATAGGCTTCAGCCAGGTGAGGGTAACGAGCAGCTCGTTTTTGTGACGTTTCACCCCAAACAGGTTGTCTAGTCCGTACCGCCTCTGCCAGAGGGACTGCTGTGTCGATGGAAAAACGTTGCCAGCCATCGATTTGATTCACTTCATAGCCAACCGCCCGCACAATTTCCAGTTCAGTACCGCTTTCATTGAGCAATGCCACTAGAGCATAGTTGGCACCCAAGGCAGCCATGCCCTGTTCGACGATGACTTCGGACACTTGGGTGGGTGTGAGCGATTCTGAAAGGGCAGCGGTAATGGACTGGAGACGGGCAATTCGCTCTGCTGCCCGCTCCGCCGTCTGTTGCGCCTGCTGCGCTTCCCGATAGAGGCGGGCATTATCGATAGCGATCGCTGCCCGATGAGCAATATCTTCCGCCAGCGAGAGGTCGCCGGTGTTGAAACGATGAGCAGATTCAGCTGTGACAAACGAAATGGCACCGAGAATCCGCCCCCGTGCCATCAACGGTGAGATAATATAGGACTTTAAGCCCAGTTCCCGCAGAATTCGCAGATGTTCTGGATCTTTGACTGCTTCTGCCAGGACTGCATCTGAAATTTCCGCCACCATTTCTGTTTGTCCGGTACGCAACACCTTTGGCACACCTGTCGGTGCATCCAACGGTCTGGGATAACGCTGGTGGAGTTCCCAGCCGAGTTTCACTTTCTCAGGATCTCGGTGGGCAACGGCGACTCGATGAATCGATTGGTTGTCTTGCAGAAGGTCTACGCCGCACCAGTCGGCGAAGTAGGGCACAACCAAGCTTGCCACGCTGGCAAGCGTGCTTTCATAATCGAGGGAAGAGGAGAGGGTGGCACTGACTTGAGCTAAAAACGCTGCTCGCTGCCGGTCGGCTTCTGCTTCCAGGCGGGCGGTTTGCTCTGCGTACAGTTGGGCACGTTCCGCTTCAGCCTGTTTGCGATCGCTAATATCTTTGTTGATGCCCACAAAAAAGAGCGGCTTGCCAGCCTTGTCGTAAACAAGCTTTGATGTTGTTTCAATCAACACTTTCGACCCATCTTTTCTCACACAGGGAACTTCACCACAAAATCCTCCTGTTTCCTGAATAGACTGGATCATTTGGGCGGTCATTGTTTCTGCAATGTCAGGGTGATGTAAGAAATTCAGGGGTTTAGCGATCGCTTCGGACGCTGTATAGCCGAAAATCTGTTCCGCGTTGCCCAGCCAACGTTGAATATTTCCCTCCAGATCGGTTAACACAACAGCATCGGGCATTTGCTCCAAAGCAGCCTTAGAAATCAGCAGAGATTCTTCAGTTTGTTTGCGCTCCGTGATGTCAATTACAACACCACTCATGCGAGTCGCTATGCCCGCTTCGTTGAAAAAGGCTCTTCCCCGGCAAGCAGCGTAGCGAATGCTGCCGTCATCCCGGATAATTCGATATTCCAGATCGTGTTCCACGCCTTCGTGAATCGCTCGGCTCAAAGATTGGGCGAGCGATTCCCGATCCTCTGGGTGCAGACGAGCCAACACGGCTTCTGAGGTGGCAACAAACGTTGCAGGAGTGACTCCAAATAGTTGATAAACCTGCTCATCCCAGTCAAACCGATCGTTGAGAATATCCCAACTCCAAACACCGATTTGAGCAGATTTCAACGCTAGGTTAAGTTGTTCTTGACTTTGTGCTAACCCTTGATAGAGACGAGCATTCTCCAGGGAAATGGCAATTTGAGCTGCTAAAATTTCCAGCACGGAAAGCTTGTCGTGTGTAAAAGCGCCTGGGATAAAGTTGTTTTCTAAATATAAAATTCCCAGCAAGTTTGACTGACGGGCAAGCGGTAAGCAAAGTACAGACTTCGGTTGCTTTTGAATCACATACTCGTCTTCCGAAAATAGATTCTGCTCTGTGGCATCGGGCAAAATCACAGTTGATTGAGTTCGCTGCACATAATTCAGCACTGACTGAGGCAATGCAATTTCACCCGCCAATTCAGGTCGAAAAACATTAAATTTTTCTGCTTGGGAATTTATTTTCGCTTCGACTTCTATCACTAGATTCTGCTCGTGAAAAAGCAGCAAATAACCCAGTTCGGCTCCTGCTTGCTCAAGCGCAATCTGCATCAATGTCTTCAAAAGTCGAGAGAAGACAATTTCGCTAGAAATAGTTTGAGACGCCTTAACAACCGATAGAAAGTCAAGTTGCTCCCCCGTGCTTAAAAACGTTTCGTTGGAGGCAGGGGGCTGTTGCGGCAACGGTTGCGGCAATAAGGTCGGATAGAGCTGCTCAAGCTGCTTGACCTTGCCGAGCGCCTCCCAGCGCCGATAGGCATTCCTGGCTTCTTGCAGATAGGTTTTAGCGATCGCTTCAAACTCCCGATCTAAGTAAAACTTAGCTGCTAACTCATACGCCAAGGCTTCATAATGCACAAATTTCTGCTCGCGGGCACAGCGAATTGATTGCTCATACAGGCGCATTGCTTCCATGTCCCGACCCTCAATTCGAGCTATCTCCGCCCCCACTAATTGAGACTTATGTAAGAAGTTAGCAGGGCAGTGGCTCGCCCAATCCTGTAATTGTCGCTGATGGATTTCCAAGGTTTCTAAAAACCCTTCCTGCTCTTCACAAGATGCAGTTGGATAAAGAGTCGCCAAGGTCAGCGAGTGATACAGAACATAATCGGTTTCGATTGGTAATGCCAGGGTTGTAACTGGAAACACGGACACTTGTAAGGCAGAATTCAGCGCCTCCTCATACTGTTCGTAGGTGAAAAACAAAATTAATTTTATGATGTGATAAAAGATAATTCCACTGACGAAGCCTGCATCCGTAAGGATGGAAAAGGCGTGCGATTCATCGAAACTATCATCACTTAGGGTCAGCTTGTGGTAGGTGAGTCCGCGTAAATTTAGGAGAAACTGCTGCTGCAATCTAATCGTCTGATAGGCAGCTTCATGCTTAGATTGCTGGGCAAAGTTAACGTACTTTTGAATTAAATTATATGTTTCGGGAAGTGGACTTCCTACCTGAATAATCTGCCAAGAGCCTTGATAGCCGTTGTAGTTAGCCATCGTCACATCACCTGCTTCCACACAACCGATAAATCCTCGCTCTAAAAATGGAATATCGGTAGAAATATGGTTCCGCCAAACGTTGATATGACTGCCATGAATGTGTAGAACCGTTCCTCTGAGTTTTGAGTCATTCAACTTCTCATTCAGTTGAATCGTCATCTCAGAAAATGCATACCCCGTAGGAATATCCCGAAAGATCGAAACCAACAACATCGCATACATACTATAAGCAAAACAGGAATCTTCCGTATTACCATACTTCAGGGAATAATTGACTGCTTTGAGTACAACTAGCGGAAAAATACTTGGTCTGCCGAGATAAGCAGGCGGCCCTACAGTTGTCAGCAGACCGATGAGTGTCTTAAGATTTGGATCTTGGAGCGTTGGGGCGTTGAGTAGATCGGAGACTTGTCTGTCACCTAAATTTGCCAATACCTGGCTTTTTTCGATAGCGATCGCAACCTGCACTTGCTCCTCTGAATCCGGGAAAGTCACCCCAAAAATTTTTAAAGCTTCTAATCCGAGTGCTAGCGCCTCCTCATACCTACCTGCAACTTGATAAAGTCTGAGCTGAAGTATATAAATATTCGCTTTGTCTATATAAGATTTGGCTTTGATAAATAGAAGCTTAAATAGAGCTTCCGCCTCCTCTAAATTACCCGTTAAAAATTCGCATTCAGCTCGTTCTTTAACTAGAGTAAATGTTTGTTCATAATGGTCAAACCAAGAATCTTCATTTAAAAGATTTGCAGCGACAGCAAGCATTCTTTTCGCAGGTGTGTACGCAGTGGAGGCTTTTGCCTTCTTAGCAGCAATTAGATTTAGGCGAATTAATTCGTCTTTTTCTGTCCGCTCAGTAATCAAACCAACAGCTAGATTAAGTTGATTTACTAAATCAAAAATCTGTTCTTCCAGTTGAGCAGAATTGAAACTTTTAAGTAAAAGTCGCCCAATCGTAAGGTGAACCGCTTGCTTTTGTTCATCATCGATCAAGGCATAGGCAGCTTGTTGAATGCGATCGTGGTAAAAGCGATAGCTTTTCTCAATGCTTTCAGTTGCCTCTGTGGGGATGATGAATCCTCTCAGAACCGCTTCCAAAAGTGTGTTGGCTGTTTGCTGAAGAGATGTTTCGCCGACGATTGCTAAAACTTCTAAATTAAAACGATTCCCGATACAGGAAGCTAACTTGAGCAACTGTTGAGTTTCGGGCGGCAGTTTTTGCATCCGCCCAATCATCAGATTGACAATATTATCCGTAATGCCTTGGGCTTCAATTTGGGCTTGATTCCATTGCCAGACGCGATGGTTGCGATCGAACGTCAGCAGATTTTCTTGGTACAGCGTTTTGAGAAACTCGTTGACAAAAAAAGGATTGCCATCGGTTTTCTGGACGATTAATTTGGCAAGAGATTCTGACCGTCCCGGCTCACAATGTAGGGTTTCAGCAATGAGCTGATTCACATAAGTAAGGTTGAGAGGAGTGAGAACAATTTCGGTTATTTTTGCCCCACCTTGACGAATCTGCTCCATCATCAAACTGAAGGGATGGAGCAGATCGACCTCGTTATCTCGAAAAGCCAGAATAAAGCAAAGATGCTGGAGACTTGATCCCGTGACGATGGTTTGAATCAAATTCAAAGTGGCGCTATCTGCCCACTGCATATCATCCAAAAAGACAGCCAATGGATGCTCTTTTTGAGCAAAGATACTGATAAAGTTTTGAAACACCAGATTGAATCGATTTTGGGATTCAGCGGGTCCCAAGTCTGGTACAGGAGGTTGTTCGCCGACGATGAGTTCAACTTCTGGAATCACATCGGTAATCAGTCTGCCATTATTCCCGAATGCGGCTTGGATTCGCTTTCTCCAAGTGGCAAGTTTATCTTCAGGTTCCGTCAAAATTTGCCGAACGAGCGTCTGAAAAGCTTGAACAAGGGTGGAATAAGGAATATCTCGTTTGTACTGATCGAACTTACCAGAGATAAAAATCCCACGTTCTCTTACGATGGGTTTTTGGATCTCGTTCACGAGAGAAGATTTACCAATCCCAGCATATCCAGCGACAAATATAAGTTCTGGCGTACCTTGGCTAACGACTCGCTCAAATGCTTGTAAAAGCTTTGCAATTTCTCGCTCTCGCCCATACAATTTTTGGGGAATCTGAAACCGCTCTGAGATATCTTGTTCGCCTAAAGGGAAAGATTGAATTTGTCCAATTGTCTCCAACTGTTTTAGGCATCGTTCCAGATCGAACTGCAAACCCAAAGCACTCTGGTAGCGATCTTCTGCAACCTTTGAGAGCAGTTTCATGATGATGTCAGATAGCGATCGCCCAATCTCCGGTCTTACCTTTGTGAGTGGTGGCGGCGATTGGGCAATATGACAATGCACCCACTCTAAAGGGTCTTTGCCCTGAAACGGTAGCTGACGGGTCAGCATTTCATAGAAGGTGACTCCCAAGGAATATAAATCGCTGCGATGGTCAATCCCACGATTCATTCGCCCAGTTTGCTCTGGCGACAGATAAGCCAAACTGCCTGCAATCTGGCTGGAACTGCTGACCATTTGCTGTTCGTAGGGGATAAAAGCAGCGATCCCGAAGTCAGCGATTTTGACCTGATGCGTTTCCAGATTAATGAGAATGTTCTGCGGTTTAATATTTTTATGGACAATGCTATGGCTATGAATTTGGGCGATCGTATTGGTGATTTGAATGGCAATTTTTAAAAACGGAATCGGCTCTCGAAAGTCTTCTAGAAGCCGATCGAGCGATCGCCCGCCAAAATCCTCCAAAATCAGATAAGGAATGCCCTGATGCACCTCTAAGGCGTAGGCTTTAACTGCTCCGGGGGTGTTCAACCGTTGGGCGATCGCATACTCATGTCTGAGTTGCTCAATATTGTTGGGCGTACAGCACTCTGGACGTAGCTCTTTAATAATCACCGGACGCCGATCTTCGACTCTGATTCCACGGTATAGGACGGCTTTTATCCCTTCTTTGAGCAAAGTGACAATCGTAAATCCGGGTAACTTCAAGGTCATGTCAACAGATCCTATAGCCGTGCTTCGTCAGAATAGTCAGAGGCCAATGGTGCTTCAGACTCATCTGCTAGATTTAACTAGAGTAGCAATCGCTTCAACCAGTTTTTCCGATTCTCCAGGCTTGGCAATATGCAGATGGAATCCTGCTGCGATCGCGTACAGCCCTTTGGGCATGAAAACAGCGAAGCGAGGCGTTAGCCTAGCGCCGACCTATCGGTTAGCTCATCTGTAATTACCCCAAGATGGCATAAAAAATTGAAAAATTCGATGCTTGAAAGCTGACAAACTACTGACCATTCTCCTGTAAGTATTTAGTCATCATTTCGGCTCTCTTGACAAGACCAGCCTCCTGGCGCTGTCTGCGACAAGCTTAAGGGATCTCTAATACTGACTACGAGAGATTTTCCTAGTTCTGAGCTACAGAATGCACAATAACAGTCATCCCCATTTAGACAACCACTAGGTGATAACGATAAGACCCTCCATTCCGTAGGTTTACCCTACCTCCTAGAGAGTCTTCTGATATTGGTGGTGCTTATGCGATCGCTCAACTCTATGATGGCTTGGGGAAGAAAGTGCAACTGGACTGCCCTCTTAGTAACAGTTGCACCACAGCAACAACGGAATCAGTAGAAGTAAAGTCTTGGATTCAGAGAATACCCGAAAAAGCGATCGCTGATATCCGCGTCCAGAAAATTTAGCTCTACTATCCCTTGCTTATTGACTACTTTTAGAGCAAACCTATCAGAAATTTTCTGATTTCTGAGTTTTGCCTGCATTGTTGTTTTCAACCCAATCAATCACTGAGGTTAAATAACTGCGTGGTTTCATTTGCACACCACCATTCTTGTTACTCTTTCCAATTAACAGATGTTGCTCTCAATTTGCCATCACCGATAATCGTGTGAACTTTGAAAGAGCCGCTTTGTCCTGGATTTAGCGTGGAGGGTTCTGCATTGACAGAACTACTTTTAATCACCTTGCCATCTAATCCAACAACGTTATAGGTGACTTCAATCGAATGAACTATTTTTTGGGTTTCGTTGATGATGCGACCCGTCAAAATATCCCCATCAGATGTTTGGTCTGCGATGATGACTTGTGGTTTTTGACCGCATAGTTGGGTGAGGTCTAAGGTTCTGCCATCCGATGTCTGCATATAGCAAAAGGGCATATCGATCTCGGAAGCTGAGGCACCCGCAGCTTGGAAATTGGTAATCCATGAATTGCCAGAAGATTGATGATTGCTGAAGAAAATCGAAGCAATCCAGAATGAAATTGTTAAAGTAAGGTTTTTTTGCATAGTGTTAACAGTTGGTAAAAACATAACAAAGTTTTGATCTGTCTTAACAGATTTGAGGGATGAGTCTGAATTTAATTCAAGGCAGTATTCAAGGCTAAATTCTAAGTTCAGAGCTTGAGTGTTGGGCTTTTTCAAACACCCAGTATTGGCTCGCCCGGTGTTAAAACCCTAGCCATAGTGAGGGAATAAAAAGTAATCTCTTGGCTAAGGCAGTTGAGAAAATTCCAATGCCTTGCTAACCCAGGTTGCTAGTTATCTCATTTGGGTTGTGAGGTGCTAGTGAGGTGCTACATTAACGATCCTTCCAGCCCCCCAATTTATCGGGGGGCAAGAAGTCTATATGTTGCAAACAGAAAACAAAATGGTATTAGAGCATTGGAAATCGACTCGCAAATGTACCCAGTTACTCAGCAATGGAGTAACTCGCAACTCCCGTACCTGGTGGTAGTGAGCAAACAACCTCATAAGCTCCGTTAGCAGTTTGAGCTACAGGTCCCGTGAAGTTGAACACATGCTTCTTCGGAGTACCTGTAGCACCACCGCTAAGTGCGATTGTTAATTTCTGGAATTGAAAACTTAGAGAGTTCGGCTGGTTAGCCCGCAGCTCGCACTGTAGGGTTGTAGACTGAGCGTTTCTGCTGAATACATGCACAAAAGCAAGAGGTCCTGCGCTGCCATTTTCAGTCCCTGATGTAATGTCCCGAACAACAGGACAATGTAGGTTAATGGATGTGGTACCTTGAACTGAAAACTGTCCAGCTGCACGACTAAATTGCTGATTAGAAGCGGAAGTCTCAGGCTGACACATACTTCCAGCGTAGACTTTATTATCTCCAGCTAATGCTGCGGTGGGAATGGCAGCAGTGGATAATAGAGTGGCAGAAAATGCGATCGCTACTTTTACACGTTTCATGTTGGACATCATAGAAGTTGCTCCTTGGTATTTGCGTTGTTAATTAGTGAATTGCTTCAACTAAATACCAAGTTATTCAAAGCAGCGTTCGCAAAGCGTTCAATTAAATGCGATCGGAAACTTACATTTTTGTGACTCAAATCACTGGCGCTCGTGTTAAAGCGAAGATGCCCGATAACAATCTTTTTGGTAACTCGCAAATTCTATATAAATTTTTCTAGGATTGTGCAGCAAGCAACAGCATAAGTCTATTTTTCCGGTCTTGTATTAACCGTCTCAAGCAGTGTATACGAGCCGCAATCCGTTATCAGGAACGACGAACGAGCCGACAGGTCGGCTATAGGCTTCCGCCTTCGCTACGCTGACGCTGTTTTCATGCCCAAAGAGCTGTACGCGATCGCATCAATTTCACAGTGGTTATATGCATACATAGCCTAGGGTAAGGATTTGGGGACATCGAACGCTTCCAGAACGCTATCGGAACGCTTGCCTTGATAGCTTGTTCATATACCAAAAAACATTCATAGAGGATATCGAACAAATCCTGAAGAGACACACAGCTTGGGTTGAATTCCTGCGAATACCCTCCGTTTTTCTTATATCTATTTCTCTTCGGAATGCTACCTATCAGCTCCTCTAACTCCGCTGAAGAGTGCAACAGAAATCTAAGTTTTTGCGATCGCACTCTGAATAACACATTCAAACTTGAAAATCATCACGAGGATTCTATGACAACACTTACCCTAGACCAAACAAAAGCAGAAGCGTTTGCGGGACGGATGCTTGACATTCTCAACAGTGGCGCGATCGCTCTGATGACGTCTATCGGTCACAGAACTGGGCTATTTGACAGGATGGCTGAACTACCGCCTTCTACAAGCCAACAGATTGCAGACGCAGCGGGGTTGAATGAGCGGTACGTGCGCGAATGGTTGGGAGCAATGGTTACGGGTGGCTTTGTGGAATACAATCCAGCTAAGAATACCTACGATTTGCCTCTAGAACACGCCGCATTCTTAACGCGGGCTTCCAGTCCTGACAATATTGCGGCATTTTCCCAATACATCCCTTTGTTAGGAAGTGTTGAGGAGCAAATCATCGACTGCTTTTACAAGGGTGGTGGGGTTCCCTATTCTGCTTTCAAGCGTTTTCATCAAGTGATGGCGGAAGATAGCGGTCAAACGGTCGTTGCGGCGCTGAATGACCACATTTTGCCCTTAATTCCCGGACTGATTGAGGCACTTGAGAAAGGAATTAATGTGCTGGATGTGGGGTGTGGGAGCGGTCGTGCCATCACCAAAATGGCGAAGGAATTTCCGAATAGTCGGTTTACAGGCTACGACTTCTCAGAAGAAGCGATCGCGATCGCGCAAACCGAAGTCCAACGCCTCAATCTTGCAAATATCCGCTTTCAAGTAAAAGATGCTGCCACCCTGGATGAAGTTAAAAACTACGATTTCATCGCTACCTTTGACGCCATTCACGACCAAGCTCAGCCCGATCTAGTGTTGCGAGGAATTGCCCAAGCACTGCGTCCGGATGGCATTTATTTGATGCAGGATATTCGTGCCTCCGGTTATGTTGATGGCAATCTCGATCATCCGGCAGGGCCGTTACTTTACACCATTTCTTGTATGCACTGCATGACTGTATCCCTTGCCGCAGGAGGCATGGGGCTTGGTGCCATGTGGGGTCAGGAGAAAGCATTGGAAATGCTGGAAGATGCCGGTTTCACTAGCGTGGAAATCAAGCAACTCGCTCATGATTTTCAAAACAATTACTACATTGTGCGGAAGAATTAAACCCGTTTTACGAATTGTCTGGATTAAATCCCTGCCATCAATTGGGGGGATACAGAAAAAATCACAAATGTAGCGGCAAGAAAGTGAATCGCTAAAAAACTATGTAACACCAACCTTCAATTCTGAAAACCATTGAAAGCTAGAAAATCCTATGTGCAAACTCTGTGCATTTGCTTGGCGTTACCAAAAACCTGGTAGCAGTGACTCGCTATTGCTAACTACGAAACAGTTCTCTTCACTGGTTGTTTTAAATCAAGCCTCGCAACCAGTTCAGAAATTATCTACTACAAAAGACAAGTAAAAAGGAGAAAAAACCATGACTACATTACTAAACCGCATCGAATTGAAAGATTATGCAGCGATCGCGTCTGCTCTCTCCCAAGAATTGGCAGCGAGTGCCGTTGAGCGCGATCGCCAAGCAGGTATCCCCCATGAAGAAGTACGACGACTCCGAGAAGCAGGACTGTTACCTCTGGTTGTACCGCGAGAATATGGCGGTATTGGCGCAACCTGGGTAGAAGCTTACAAGGTTCTTCAGGAAATTGCTAAAGCAGATGGTTCTACGGGGCAACTCTACTGCAATCAGCTAATCTTATCAGTGGTGGGTCAGGTGAGCGGCACCCCCGCTCAAGCAGAACGCTACTATCGAGCTACTGCCCAACATCACTTGTTTTGGGGAAATGCATTTAACACGCGGGACACTCGCCTCAAAATTGAGCCAGAAGGCGATCGCTTCCGGGTAAATGGAACTAAGACTTTTGGCACCGGAGTGGCAGCAGCGGATATTCGTGTATTCGCCGCCGTGCAAGACGGGGTCGATCATCCGATTGCCTTTATCCTTCCCAAGGATCGAGAAGGCATTGTCTACAACAACGACTGGGACAATATGGGACAACGCTGCACCGCTAGCGGTAGTTTCACCTTCCACAACGTCTTGGTGAACCCGGATGAAATTCTTGGCCCACCTCCATCTCCAGAGGGTGCCTTTTCTACCCTCTTGTTCGTGGTGAATCAGTTGGCGAAAACCCATGTCTATCTGGGAATTGCCGAAGGTGCCTTGGAAGCGGCAAGGGATTACACGACGACGATGACTCGACCCTGGATGACCTCAGGCGTCGATCGGGCATCGAAAGATCCCTACATTTTGCAGCACTATGGTGAGCTATGGACTGAGCTAAAGGCAGCGATCGCGCTCTGCCGTCAGGCAGCGCAGCAGGTACAGACGGCATGGGAAAAGGGACAGGCGCTCACTCATGAGGAACGGGGTGAAGTTGCGATCGCTGTTTATACTGCTAAAGCTTTTACCACTAAAGTTGGCTTGGATATCACCACCCGCATCTTTGAAGTCATGGGCGCTCGTTCCACTGCTGCGAAATACGGCTTCGACCGCTACTGGCGCGATTTGCGGACGTTTACCCTGCATGACCCAGTGGACTACAAGCTGCGAGATATTGGCAATTGGGTTCTCAATCAGGAACTGCCAATGATATCGCAGTATTCGTAACCGGAATGCGATCGCATTCCCTAGTCTGGCTTGCTTGCAAGTAGATAGTCAAAAGTCGATTCCTAGGGCGCACAAATCGACTTTTGACTTATTTTTTTGGCTTATTTTTGAATGCGCTTGACAAATGACTCGTGTATGACGTCACTTTAGAGGAGTTTAAACGCGATCGCTCCTGCGTCTTGCCAACAGAAAGCGATCGCTTCTCCTAAAAATTCCTGACTCCAACCAATAATCCCTGTCAAAGGGAAAGGAAGGCACAAGTGAAGGAGTAGAGACACAATGGGCGATCCTTATCTGTTGGCGGTAAGTTTGTTAAGCGGTGGGCAAATAGCCGCCCCGCCCCCACCCGTGCTACCTCCACAGCCTGACAACCTGTTAGCGTTATGGCATTCCAGTGAGTCGAGTACCTTTGAGCCACTGGTGGCTCAGAAAATCGTCCCGACCATTGAAATCACCTCTCCGGAATTTAGCCAGCAGTTGATTTCGCAGACTAATCCTTTCCAGGGGACTGACACACTAACCATTACTACAGCCTTAGCACCGACAGCAGCTCAAGCCGCGACAGAACTGAAACCCTCCCTACAAGCGAAGCTGAAACCGGATACAGCAACGACAAAACCGGCATCTGGCAGTCAACTTTTTTACCAAAGATTAGCTGCTCTGAAAGCAGGCAAGATTTATACTCGTCTACCTGTTGATAGCTTTCAGTCATACTGGGCGAACCAAGCAGGTACTAAAGCACTGGCTTTACAAAAACCTAGCTATGAACAGTGGAAACGCCTACTGGCAAAGGAAGCGAGAGCAGTTTCTCAAGGTCAAGGTTCCAACCGTCTTTCCGTATTAGTGGGAGATTCTCTCTCATTGTGGTTTCCCCAAGAACGTCTTCCTGGGGGGAGTTTGTGGCTGAATCAGGGAATTTCTGGGGATAATTCCCGTGGCATCTTGAAAAGATTGTCTGCTTTTTCCCAAACTCGTCCCGATGTTATTTACGTTTTAGCTGGCATCAACGATTTACGCCAAGGTGCAACGGATGAAACAATTCTCGATAATCTTCGCCAAATTGTTCGCCGCTTACGACAAGAGCATCCTCGCAGCTCAGTCATCGTGCAATCCATTCTTCCCACCCGGATCAACACCATCCCAAACCGCCGAATTCGTAACCTTAACCAACAACTGGCTATCCTTGCTCAACAACAGGGTGCAGGCTATCTAGATATTCACTCTCGCTTTAGCGATGTTGAAGGAAATTTGCGTGTGGACTTAACGACGGATGGGCTGCATTTGAGCGGTCGAGGATATGAAGTTTGGCAATCGGCACTCCAACAGGCAGAATCGGTAATTGCGCTGAATCGGAATAATGTGCGTGCTGATAACTCAGTAAAGCGATCGCGTCTCTCTGATTTATCTGGATTAAATTAACTGGTAAAAAATTTACGTTTTGTAGGGGCATGGCACAAACACGCCCCTAAAGGCATACCTATCATGCCTGCCATGCCTCTACTTAGCAATTCAATCCATAAAAAAATCAGAGCGATAAAGCTCTGATTGTCAAACTAAGTTCAGTGGAGTTTCAAAAAATTGTTAGAAATAATTGCGCAGCTATCAATTTATCAGCCAATCAAAATTAGCCGAATTAGATGCCTTGACGAGAAATTAGCTTTTCAATATCCGCCTGAGTTTGCTGCAATAGCTGCTCGCGGCTATCAACAGCCTTGGTGAGAGTGGGAACTAGGTTGCGCGCTTGTAACGCCATGTGAAGCTGTAGATGCGCCACGTACTCACTAAAATCTTCACGAAATGAAGGAGTTGAGGATTGCTGTAAAGGCACGTTTATTGTGTTCTCCATCGTTATCTCTCAGCCGTTTGTCAACCTTAACGAAGTTATCACACCGTTCATAGTCTCTTCTAATTTTGCAATGAAGTTTAATCGTTTTCAGGGAAATTGTTTAAGAAATGTTAAATCCTCTCCGGGACTGTTTAAACTTCTTTGCATTCCTCCTGATAGGGCTGAGTGGGAGACAGGGAATAGGTGAGGAGAGAATATTCACCCATTCCCAATTCGCTCCCCAATGCCTATCCCCCAATGCCCAAGCGTCCTGCTAAGCCGGGAGTGAGAGGGAGGAGAGTTGCCACTGTTAAAAACAGAGCCAACAGCCCCAAAGCAGCTCGCGCATCATCGGGTTCGGAAATCTCATTCAAGCTAGGGCGTTCTAGACCCCGTTGCAAGAACAGAATTACAATCGCCCAGTACAGCAGCAAAGGATTCGTCGGATTCACCAGAGAGATAATTCCCAGCAAAATTAACGTGGCGACGGTAGCGCGTCGAGCGATTTGGCGTCCGTAGATTGCCTGGACGATTCGACCCCCATCGAGCATTCCCGCTGGCATCAAGTTGAACGCTGTTACCACCAAACCCAGCCAACCGATAATCGTCAGCGGGTGGACATCAACCAGGGTTTGCTGAAGACTAGAACCAAGGACAACCCGTGCTAGAGTACCCACCAAAATTGATCCCTGAAAAAACTCCGATGGCACCTTAAATAGACTGCCTTCGTGGGAAAGAATTAAACCGACGATTAGCATCAATAGGGAAACAATGCCACCAGCAGCAGGGCCAGCTAAAGCGATATCAAACAGCACTGTGCGATTGGGTAATAGCGATTCAAACCGAGTAATCGCCCCAAACGAGCCAATCTGTGCGGATGGGATGAAAAAAGGAAAACTTAGGCGAATATTGTGACGACGAGCTAGGAACCAGTGACCGAGTTCGTGAGTCACTAAAATCACCCAGATTCCGGCACTGATGGGCAGAACTTCTCCAATGCGGCTTGGATTGCTGAAGAAATCAAAGCCGAGGAAAATTCCCGCCGTCTCTAAGCTAGCGGCAATGGTCGCCACGACGAGAACGCCTGCCAAGATGTTCTGCGGTAAGGTTGCTGGTTTCGGATCGTTGGTGCTGGGGAGAACAATCACCACCGGCTTCTCTTCCGGATTTTCTACTAAAAATAGCCGATAGCGATCGCCCAATCTCTCGTGCAAACTCGCAGACAAGCGGGAATGAACCGCCGCAGGTTCTCCCCGCAGATTGCCCTTGAAGATGGCTCCTTCCTGATAAGGAATGCTTTCGGTGGCAAAGAAGGTATCGATGCCAAAAATTCCTTGGATGTTTTTTAAGTCTTCATCTGGAATGGGAACCACTTCTTGGGTAACGGCATTTTTCGCCTCTTTTGGCGTCGCCACTGCTGTCTCTCCCCCATTTTCTTCAGCAGTATCTTCTATCGGGTTGGATTCTTGCACCATTTTCAAGACCCGCTCCCGCAGTATGGCATCCTGACCGGCTGCTCGCAGTTTATTTCCGATGAAGATGTACAACCCAGCGGAGGCTATCAACATAAACAAGATGCTCACCAGGTTGAGATAAATCCCCGCCGCGAACAATCCAAAAAACAACAGCCAGGGAGACATCAACACCACTGACTGCAACCAAGCTAAGATGCCGAGTTTGCCGAATGACTTGGCACGGTAGAAGCCCCAACCCAGGATGCCTAAAGCCACCAGCACAATTAAAACTGTCGCCGTAGTTTCCGATCCAGTAAACATTTTTGATGAGGAGCCGTAGCAGCTATAGCCAACCAGTCTACTGTATTTCAATTTCTGATAAGGATTCAAGGTTACTCTTGGCTCTCGGTCGGGAAATGATTTCAATCTCTGCGAGAGATTCATCCAGCCATCTCCACACCACCCTAAATACAGTGCAATATTCGAGCGAGTCGCACTCAGCTTAAATTTCTTGAATGCCAAATAAATACCAAATAAACTTGGTTGAGATTAACGCCAATATTTACCTACTAGAAACCCTATGCTATTTAAAAAGTTAGAAGATAAGAATTTTAGTCAGTTAATTAGACTGGGATTAATCGCGATCGCCTTGGGCATCGTTCCGCTTACCGCCTGTGTCAGTTCCCTAAAATCCACCCAGCAACCCTCTCAAGCTTCATCGCCGTCTTTAGCGCTAAAAAATGACAGCACTGGCGATCGCGTTATTAAGCCGCAATTTGAGGCTGCTGAAAACTTCTCAGAAGGTCTAGCAGTCGTCACGAGTAACGGAAAAAAAGGTTATATCGATAAGACTGGCAATATTGTCATTAAGCCGCAGTTTGATTTTGCTGAAAAATTTGAACAAGGGATGGCAGCCGCAAAAATCGGCAATCAGTTCGGCTATATTGATAAGACTGGAAAAATGGTCATTATCAATCCACCATTTGAGCAAGTTTTACAATTTTCAGAAGGACTTGCGCCAACCAGTATTGGCGGTAAGTGGGGTTATATTGACACGAATCGCAATCTGGTTATTAAACCGCAGTTTGCCGCTGCTCAGAACTTTTCAGAAGGGTTGGCATCCGTCAGAGTTGGCAATCAAGAAGGCTATATTGACAAGACGGGCAAGATAGTTATTAAACCGCAGTATAAACAAGCTTATCCCTTTAAAGAAGGGCGAGCAGCGGTATTTGATAATAAGTTAAAGATGGGCTTTATTGACACAGGCGGAAATCGAGTCATCAAGCCACAATTTGATGGGACAAATGATGGCTTTTCCCAAGGGCTAGCACCCGTAGCTATGGGCAGTAAAATTCCTCAGCATTGGGGTTATATTGACAAAACTGGGAAGTTTGTCATCCAGGCGCAATTTGAGTATGCTTCTCCCTTTTCCCAAAACGAAGATTTAGCAGCAGTAACAGTTGACAAAAAGACTGGCTATATCGATAAAACTGGGAAGTTAGTTCTCCCGCCGCAGTCTCATTATGCGGGCAGTTTCGAGGATGGAGTGGCACTAATCTCAAGGGGCGGTAAATATGGCTATATGGACAAAACCGGAAAAATTGTGATTCCGCCGCAGTTTAATGAAGTACGCGATCGCGGTGGTTTTTCCGAAGGACTAATTGCGGTAGAAATTGGCGGGAAGTATGGATATATGGACAAGACTGGCAAAACAGTCATCAAGCCACAATTTGATGCGGCTGGTTCCTTTCAAGAAGGGCTGGCACCCGTAAGAATTGGCAGTCAGTGGGGCTATATCAGCCGATAAAAAAGCCAAGATTGTTAGTTCCTAAAAATCAACTCCACGTCATGCGATCGCACTCCAACGACTCGCAATCGGCATTCGCCAGCCGGTGCCAAAAGCCCGATCGGTAATTTTCAGTCCAGGCGGTGCTTGTCGCCGCTTAAATTCGGCACGCGCCACTAATTGCATCACTTTATTGACAACGACTGGATCGTGACCAGCTTCGATAATTTGAGCAGTTGATTGATGTTCGTGAATTAATCGCTGCAAAATATCATCCAGAATGTCATAAGAGGGTAGAGAATCTTGATCGACTTGACCGGGTTTTAGTTCGGCACTTGGCGGTTTCGTGAGGATATTCGTCGGAATAATTTCACCGTTACGATTCAGCCAATTGCATAGAGAATAAACGCGAGTTTTCGGTACATCAGCAATCACCGCTAATCCCCCATTCATATCGCCATAAAGCGTACAGTAACCAACCGCCATTTCTGACTTGTTACCCGTAGAAAGGAGGAGATAGCCAAACTTGTTCGCGATCGCCATTAATAAATTGCCTCGAATCCGCGATTGAATATTCTCTTCCGCAAGTCCAAAAGCGGTTCCAGCAAACAGAGGTTCTAACGTTTGGTCGTAACCCTGCATCAGTTGCCCAATCGCTAAAGTTTGAGTAGCAATACCCAGTTTTTGGGCTAATTTCAGCGCATCTTCGACAGAATGATCGGAACTGTAGGGCGAAGGCATCAGGACGCCGAATACATTTTCTGCCCCTAAAGCGGCGGATGCGATCGCTGCTACCAACGCCGAATCCACTCCACCACTCAAGCCAAGCGTAACTTTGGAAAAGCCACACTTGCGGGCATAGTCTCTCACTCCCAACACCAACGCCGCCCAAATTTCTTCGTCTTCACTAGCTGCAAGCGGTGCGACTCCCCCGTTATCCTTGGTTGCTGAGGGGGAGATTAAATCCCGCTTTTCCTCATCAAATTCCAGCAGTACCAAATCCGTCTCAAAACGAAGGGCACGACACACCACTTCCCCGGCGTGATTCAAAGCGAAACTGCTACCATCAAAAATTAAGTCATCATTTCCTCCAACCTGATTGATGTAAATGCTTGGTTGGCGGTAACGGACAGTACTATGACGCAACATTGCTTCTCGCAAGTGATGCTTGCCAACACTATAGGGAGAAGCTGACAAATTCACCACCAAATCTACACCCAATTGAGCTAAGTCAGCAATCGGATTCACTGCATAGCTACGCTTTCCCCAAAATTCCTCATCGTTCCACAAATCTTCGCAGATTGTGACGCCAATGCGGAGATTATCGAGCGTAAAAGAATTTGGCTGAAGTCCCGGTTCAAAATATCGATATTCGTCAAAAACATCGTAGCTGGGCAACAGTCGCTTGTGAAAAATTTGCTGTATTTTGCCCTGTTCTAAGCAGGCAATACTATTAAATAACGGTTTACCTCCAGCGGCGTGCGCCTCCGGATTTGGGTCTACCGTACCCACCAACACCGCTAAATTGGGTGGCAAATCCTTTGCTAGCTGCTGCAACACCGTTGCCATAGACTCGACGAAGCCGGGATTCAGCAGCAAATCTCGTGGCGGATAGCCGCACAAAGAGAGTTCCGGCGTCAGCAACAAACGGGCACCTTGCTGAGTTGCCTGTCTTGCCGCCTCTAGAATTTGTTGGGCATTGCCGGTGAGGTTGCCAATTGTGGGGTTGAGTTGAGCGATCGCAATTTTCATATTCAGTTATCACCTGCGTCGTTCTGATTATTTAAACTAATTTTTCACTCACAGTCATTAAGATTTAGATTGCCAATTTTTTAATTCTTCATCCATAAAATAATTCACCAAATCTTGATATAGTTTTTCAATTACATCTGGATTTAAGCCTTGTTCTTCAGCCCAAAGGCGTCTTTGCTGCAACATCGACTTAACCCTTTCTGGAGCTTTCACGCTGGTTTCGTCTGTTTTAAACTTTGCTGCCGCTTTTACATATTCAAATCGTTTACCAAAAGCTGCGGTAATTTGGAAATCAATCCTATCAATTTCCTGGCGAATGTCTTCGAGGCTTAAGCAATCTTTGGGTTCTTTGCTATTTGAAAATTCCTCTAAATCTTGCATCGTTTATTTTCCTTTCATTTCTTTTTAACCGCCAAAGATAACACCGAGTTAGAGTGAATTTGCTTTTTTCTTAACTTAGCGAACTTTGGCGCGAACCTTTACGTTAGCGAAGCGGCGCGACAGCGCTACCTTTGCGTTTAAATAAATACCAACGGTTTATCCTTAAACGGAGCAAACGCTTCAGCATCAAATCGATACAAACTCGCCGGACGCCCCGCCCCTCGCGAGACTTTGACTTTGGTATCGTAAAGAAAACCCAGCTTCAAGAGTCGGGCGCGAAAATTAGAATAATCCGAGAAATTTTCACCTAAAACGGTCGTGTAAAGCTGATACAAGTCACTCAAAGTAAACAACTCCGGCAACACTTCAAAGGCGACTGGGCTATATTCCAATTTATTTCGCAGACGCCGATGACCATACTCTAAGATTTTATGATGGTCAAAGGCTAATTGTGGCACTTGCTCTAAAGGATACCAGGCAATTCCACTCACTCCATCGGCAATTAATTCAGCTTCTTCAAATCGTACCAAAGCAAAATAACTGACCGAAAGATAACGAACCCCGTAACTTTCTTCGCATTCTCTCGGATCTCGTCCAGGCCCGCCAAAGGTGTATAACTGCTCTAGGTACAGATTTTTCACGCGAATCTTTTCAGCCAAAATCCGATAGGCGGCATCTTCTAAAGATTCCCCTTGCCGCACTAAAGTACCGGGCAAACTCCACCGATCGGAAAAAGGTTCGTCCTGCCGCATTACTAACAAAACTAATAGTCGGTTTTGCGCCGTATCGACTGAGAAAATCACGTTATCGACTCCGACTTTAAAATCCGCTAATGCCGGTTTTTTTACCGAATCTCCTATCTTTTTCGAGCTGCGTCCTCGCATTCGTATAAACGTTCTCTGTGAATATAATCCTCAACGGTCGTCGTCAAGGCTTGTCTGTTGCCATTCTCACGATAAGCTGTGGAAGAAACCGCCGGTGGTTTGATGTCAGCGATCGCAATCTGCGCTCCTAGTTGCCTCAGCGCTTCCAAATCAGAGTCATCTATCGCATATCCTGGTCTAGGCACCACAAGCAGTTGCACTTGCTGCAATAAATCTTCAACTCTATACCAACGCGGCATCTGGTTTACTAAATCCGAACCAATGACGACGGTAAAATCTGCTGACATCCCCCAGCATTGCCTAGCCTTCTGCACCGTCTCCAGAGTTCTAGGGCTACTGAATTCCGGATACAGCCCAATATTGTGGCAACTCGGATGAATTTCCTCAATCAGCAACCGTAGCATTGTTGAGCGATGTTCTAGCGGTGTTTGATGCGATTTAAACGGGTTATTCGACGCCCAAACCGCTACCCAATCATAGTGTTGCGACAGCCATTTCAAAATCGCTTGATGCCCAGAAGTTGGCGGGTCAGCACTCGTACCAAACAAAGCAATTCTCATTATCTTCCTAATTCCTCTTCTTCCTTTTTCTTCGTGTCCTTTGCGTCTTTGCGGTTCGTTCTCAAATCCTTAACCAGAACGACGAGTTTTTTCCATCAACTCCAGCAGTGCAGCTGAAACCTCCACCGACGGCGACCCAGGCGAATCCAATTGGCGAGTCTCCGCTGGTAAACTAGCGACCGAAATCGCAGTCCGTTCTCGAATTTCCGCTAAAGATTCTGGTAGAAACACCCGTTCGCCTTGCTTAAACATCGGCTGCAACAAAGGCTGCTCAAACTGCGGACTTTCCGTCACCAATCCCAATCGATCTGCTTTCATCAAATTGCCCTCAAAGCAGCGAAAAATCTGCTTGCGACCGGGATAAGTTAACTTGCCACTCGACTGTTTCATTACAGGAATGCCATCAATTTCAACCAGTTTATACACTCCATTAACTGGGGTTCCTGTAACCAATCGAGTTCCCAGTCCATAACCATCAATGCAAGCACCCTCTGCTTGCAATCGGGCAATTTCCCACTCATCCAAATCGCCACTGGCAAAGATGGGAACATCCGGTAAGAGCGATCGCACTTGTTTGGATAACCCTACCAAATCACCAGAATCTAACCGCACCCCAGACAATTGCATTTTTCCGGCGTCAATCTTTTCTGCCAGCATTTGGGCAGCGGCAACTGTGTCGTAGGTATCAATCAACAACGGCGCACCCGGAAAATATCGATGGAAGGCGGTAAAAGCCTCTCCCTCACTCCCAGCCGTTGATGTCAGCGCCATCACCAAAGCATGAGCCATCGTCCCGCTGGGCTTTTGACCCAACTTGATCGCTGCCAGTACATTAGAAGTCGCGTCCAATCCAGCCGCCAATGCCGCCCTGGCTGCCCACAGAGACGCTTGGGGGCTAAAAGCGCGTCTGGTGCCGAATTCCAGCAGCGTCGCTTCTGGCCCCGCGACATCCCGTATCCGCGCCGCCCGCGTGGCAACCAAAGTTTGATAATTAATCGTATTTAGCAGGTAGGTTTCCACCAGTTGAGCTTGCCAAAGCGGCGCTTCCACCCGCAGCAGCGGCTCGTTAGCGAATACGGCGGTTCCCTCTGGAACTGCCCAAACGTCGCCAGTGAACCGAGCATCTGCCAACAGCGACCAAAAACGCTCTGGTGCCCGATCGAAAATTCCGGTCGCTTGCAAAGCCGCTATCTGGCTGGGGCTGAAGCGGAATTTCTCCAGATAGTCCAGCGCCTGTTCCAACCCCATCGCAATCAAATAGCCAAAGCCAGCGGGTAGACGCCGCGCAAATAGCTCAAAGCTTGCCCGTGTTTGATCTAAACCTTCGCCGGTGTAGCAAGCTGCCATTGTCAGCTGATACAGGTCGGTTAAGAGACTGTAATCTTCAGAAGCGATCGCGAGTTCCCGATCTTCTACCCTAACCGGCTCCTGAAGCAGGTTAGCAGGATGCTTTACAAGTCCGTCCACGGAAGTTCTCATAGTCTTGCTTCCTAGCAAGTGTGGGTTCTCTAATTATAGTAATATTCACCATAATAGTGTCAAGGCATTTTGATGAGTTCTTCAAGAAGATGGTTTCTGAAGAGAGCTTTATTGCCATCTTCAGGTCATTCTTAGGTTATATACATTATTCTTAATAGTATTTTGACTCAAAAGCTACAGAAAAGGGCAGTTGATGCCAAAAAGACACAGGAGAGAGCATGGCGGCGTTGCCCATTCGCCCTTAACCACCAACCATCAGTTTCTTGCGTTAATTGTGCAAAATCTAAATGAATTTAAAAGTATTTAGAAATCTTAAGTAAACTAACTGCCGACTTAAGTCTAAGCAAAGTATTGCAAACCTAATCAAACAAGTATTGCAAATTACCTCAAACTATCCAGCCGTATTCATAATAAAAGTATCAAAGGCTAATATACATTTCATCGAATCCCCAAAGGAATCTGGAGAGTAAAGATATGAGTCTTACCCGAACGTTTGACAATATCATCCAATATTTTTCTGGCGCGATCGCTCGCATCTTTGGACTGAGTGACGATGCATATCCGGTAACTGGCGTGCAGCCCTTTACAGGAGAACCGTTCAGAGAACATCGCGGAGAAGATTGGTAGCCAGCCTAAATGCTTTTTTCTATATCGTTGGAGTCAAAAATAAGAAATTTGGTGGAGAAAGAGGCTCTTTCTCCACCAAATTTTATGAAATGATTTTAAAAATTATTCTTCTGATATGGCTAAAAAGTCCCGCCAGAACGTCTTTTAATGTGTCAGTCACCTCAGACTGCTCTGTTGGATGGTTTAACATCCCTTTGGTGGCTGCAAAGCAGGGGAAACGACAAAAACCCTGTACCACTACTTAACGCTCAACTGGCGCTCAACTGGCTTGGTTAGCCCATATCCTGAGAATGGGCAATGAATGACCACTCGCCGCCTAGACGCCGTTCTCCTAAGTGGGGCAATTCGCAGGACAAACAGCAAAACGCCTGCTATGGTCGGGCAATATTCGGTGGATGAGGAAAATTCACGCACCGAATATTGCATAGTTCTATAGTGACAAGCGTTCTATAAAATTGTATGGAATTTAATACAAAAGTTAGAGCTTATTTAAAGTTCTAAATACTCATTTGACGTAGCTGATGTTGTTCCTGATTAAACTGCTTTTGTTCGGGGGTTAATACGTCATAATCAATGGGCGATCGCATATCCCACTGCACTCCTGCCAATAGCAGTAAAGTCCCCGCCATTACAAGACCCGTGGTGAGAAATTGCCAGCCTCCGACATAAGGCAAGATCCCAATGCCCAATAGATGAACGAACCCGTTAATCAGGAAAGTACGCGATCGCATTCCCATCCCCGTAAAAAAGTAGCCAATGGTACTTAGACCCAGCCAAAACTGACACAGGTTCATCAGCACCAACCCCCAACCCAGAAAAATACCCAAGTCAGTTAGCACCATCCCGAATAACATCAGTGCAACCCAGCTATAAAGCAGCCAGCGCAGGCGTTCTACTTTCACCCAAAAGTGAGTCAACACCACCATCCCCACCGTACCGACTAAGGTAAGTGCTGACCAAAACATCGCTTGCACGTACCAGCTAACAGGTAAAAACTGAGCATTGATAAAAATTGCAGCGGTAATCCAACCCCAAACAATAAACGCCTGATCGATTCGAGAATAAAAGCTCGAAATCAGCGTTTTATTTCCAACTTGCAAGTGAATACGTAAAAGCCCCTGACGATCCTGAAAATCAAGGGCTTCCTGTTTGCTACGGACAAGCGGTTCGGCAGGATTAAAAAAAGTCATTGACATCCATCTTTGGAGATAAATTGAATAAAGCGGGAATCTGTCCCTAGGTAGGCTTCTTCAACTATCTTAATGGAAGCAGAAAATTTGTAATCTGGGATTCTACGGATATTGCAACCAAACTAACTGTTTGCTAGTTATCAAAGGTGTTAAGTGAGTAAAAGCAGCTGAGTCAAGAAAAAAGCGATCGCGGCACTGCCTACAGGAACCGTCAGATTGTCGATGCCGAACCAGGAGAACGCTTCTAAGACAGTCGCGAAGAAAGCAACGAAAATCGGCACTACCCACGTTTGCCAGATATTGCCCTGGACTCCTAGGAAAATTAAGCTACTAACCCCATAGCTAACCAGGAACATCGTCAGCGAGCCTTCCCAACTTTTACGGATGTCCCAAAATTCATAGCGATGCTTACCAAATCGTTGACCAATGAGAGCAGCTAAGCCATCCCCCCAAGTCATCACCAAAATTCCCAGTGCTGCATATTGGGGTTGGTTTAGAGGCCAGAACCAACCGATTAAAATGCCAATACTGAGGGCATAGCAAAATGTCCCCCAGCTCTTGCGCCCAACGCTGTTAATGCCTGGGAGGATCGGAAATTTGTATGACAAAAGAGCCACTGCACTCGCGAAAATTGAAGCCGTAATCCCCACCCAAGCGGGAAGGTTCAGCCACCAGGCAAGCAAAATCACATTGCCCGTGCCAATGTGAACCACCTTCCGCACCTTTTCCGGTTCGGTAGAAGTGTAGCGATGCAGCCCTTCTGCCAGTAACACAAGAATGCCCAGGCAAGCCCCAACTAACCCAATGTGGAGCCATAGATCCGGAATTGATTCTAACCACAACACGGATTTACGCAAAGATTGAATTATAAAAAAAAGCTCTCCTTACCAATCTATTAGATCCAGGGCACAGTAATGAAAATATTACTAATTTGGCTAATTCGGGGATACCGAGTGCTAATTTCTCCCCTTTTTCCCCCAGCGTGTCGGTTTCAGCCGACTTGTTCCAAATATGCTTTAGAGGCGGTAGAGAGATTTGGCCCTTGGCGCGGCGGCTGGATGGCGATTCGGCGCATCTTGCGCTGCCATCCCTTCCATCCTGGCGGTTACGATCCGGTGCCACCCGCCGCTTCTGGGGCGGTTAAACAAACAAAAGAGTAAATGAAGTCATCGCGGGTATCAGATCGTCTAGAGGAGTTGCGTCGTAGTCGGTTTGTAGGACGCGATCGCGAACAAACTCTATTTCAGTCAGCGCTGGACGAGGCGCAATTACCTTGGCATCTCCTCTATATCTATGGTTCGGGTGGTGTTGGCAAGACGACTTTGCTGCGCGAGTTTGCCTACATCTGCGAACAAGCGAAAACGCCAGTCGTCTACCTAGATACCCGTAATGTCGAACCTTCACCCGACTCTTTTTTCAGCGCCCTCCAGATGGTTATCGGTCTGGAGCATCAAAACCAGCTTTGGGAGTGGTTTGCTTCCGAACCCGGTCACTGTGTCCTTCTGATCGATACCTACGAAACCTTAACGCCACTAGAAGACTGGCTGCGGGAATTTTTCTTACCCCAGTTGCCGGAAAATGCCCTCGTCGTTCTCGCGGGTCGTCAACCCCCGTCATCTGCTTGGCGTGCCGATCCGGGGTGGCAGGCGTTGATGCGTTTAATATCCTTAGATAACCTGAATCCAGAAGAAAGTCGGACGTATCTGACAAAACGTCAGATTCCTGTCGAACAGCATTCCTCTGTTTTGAACTTTACTCGCGGTCATCCTCTGGCAATGTCCCTAGTTGCGGATGTTTTTGCCCAGCACGGCAATATTGATTTTCGACCAGAAGCTGCGCCGGATGTGGTGAAAACTTTATTAGAACAATTTGTGCAAGAAGTCCCCAGCCCGTTGCATCGGGCAGCATTAGAAGTTTGTGCTTTAGTGCGTTTAACTACCGAAGCACTGCTGTGTGAAACTCTCGCGATTCCCGATGCTTACGAGTTGTTCAACTGGCTGCGAGGACTTTCGTTTATAGAATCGAGATTACAAGGTATCTTTCCCCACGACTTAGCACGGGAAGCAATTTCCGCTGACTTGCGCTGGCGAAATCCCGAACGCTATGCCGAACTGTTCGGTCGTGCCCGTGGTTATTACTGCAAACGTATCCTGCAAACTCAGGGTTCGGAACTAGAACGCGCCCTATTTGATTATGTTTTCAAAAGTCCGCAAGTACGACAATTTTTTATATGGCAAGACAACAACTTGCTGACCGACACGCTGCGCGAGAGCGATCGCTCGGTGCTGATGGAGATGGTGACGACTCATGAGGGGGAAGCTTCTGCCCAGCTTTTGGCACATTGGTTGGCGCGACAGCCTCAAGGAGTGTTGGTGTTTCGCCAGTCGGAGGAGGGAACTCCTCTAGGCTTTATGATGATGCTGACTTTGGATGAAGCTAGTTTAGAAGATTTACAAGTTGACCCCGCTACTCAGGCGGTGTGGAATTATATCCAGCAGCAGGGAGCATTACAACTTGGTGAGAAGGCTACGTTCTGCCGCTTTTGGATGGCTGCTGATACTTATCAAGCTGTTTCCCAAATTCAAAGCCTCATCTTTATCAAAATTTTTCGGCACTGCGTCACGACTCCCGGCTTAGCTTTTATTTTTACAGCGATCGCTCAACCGGATTTCTGGGAATTGTTTTGTACGGCAGCCAATATGCCGTTGCTGCCAGAAACATCTTTTGAAGTGGGTGGACGGCGTTATGGTGTATCCGCGCACAATTATCGAGTTTCTCCCGTATTCAATGATTTGTTGGAACTGCCAGCTTGGGCGATCGCGATCGCTCCACCAGGAGAGGGGGAGATCAGGCAAGGGAAGGGAATACCAATCCCCCATTCCTCATTACCACTTCCCAATTCCCCTTTAAGCCAATCTGAATTTGCCTCTGCGGTGCATCAAGCTTTGCGGGATTTCGTGCGACCGGAGGCACTATTACATAATCCTTTAGCGCGATCGCATCTGGTTATCGAACGTGCAGGCACCAATACTCGTGCAGCCGAACGAATTGCCGCCTTACAAGCGCTGTTGCAAGAAGCGGTTGAATCGTTACAGCGATCGCCCCGCGAAGCCAAATTTTATCGCGCTTTGGATCGCGCCTACCTGCATCCCGCTCCATCCCAGGAACGAGCCGCAGAAATATTAGATATATCTATCGGCACCTTTCGCCGTCATTTGAAAGCAGGAATTGTGCGAGTCACAGAGATTTTGTGGCATCAAGAAATCGACCGACTGGAAAACTAATATCAAGCGTGTCGCTTTTTGAAGACAAGCCAATGGCTAATACAAGAGTGACTATTAGCCATTAAAAATTGATCGCTTTTCGATCGAGTTTCGCTCTGGAATTGTATAGCTTTCTTTCGCCAAACTAAAACTAACCCAAGCAAAAATTGTACTTGACAAGGAATGGCGAATATGTATTTTCCTCAAATAGCTGCATCAGTCGCTGTTGCCGCAACCGTGGTTCTTGGTATCTCAGGCAGCACCGCGATTGCTAGTAAAGCCGTGTCAAGCACGGCAGCACCAACGGCAGGCAGCTCGAATCTTATCTCATTGCTAACGGCTCAAAAACACAGCAACTCACCGACAAACACTGTATCTGACAAACTCGCTCGCCAACTCCAAGCAACACTGGACAAAACCCGCTTGGCAGCGGGAGTTCCAGGTAAAGGAGGAGTAGCTGGTGCAACTTTAGCGATCGCCAGCCGCGACGAGGGACAATGGTTTGGGTCTAGTGGTGTAGCTGACCTGGCAACGGGAACCTCTGTGGCTCCACAGGATCAATTCCGCATCGGGAGCGCCACGAAGACATTTACGGCAACCGTTGTGCTGCAACTGGTGGATGAAGGAAAGCTCAAATTAGACGATACTTTAGACAAATGGCTTCCTTCAATTGCCAAAAATATTCCGAACAGTAACAAAATTACAATTCGCCAACTCTTGAACGGCACCAGCGGCATCTACGATTACTTAGCCGACGACAGCGCGATTTGGCAGGAGATCCTTCAGAATCCATACAGAGACTGGAAGCCAGAGGAGCTTGTTTCCTACATTTACGGACGACAACCAACGATTGGGAAGTGGGTCTATCCCAACACTGGTTTTATCTTGCTAGGGATGATCGTTGAAAAGGCGACAAATTCCAGGCTAGCTAGCCAAATAGAAAATCGAATTATTAAACCCTTAGGGCTGAAAAATACCTTTTTTACTGCTAGAACCGATAGCGTTCCGGGGGGAATTGTTCATGCATATTGGGATATCTATCCTCAGGATGGAATTGATGAGGATCTGACATCTGTAAATATGTCAGTAGCATGGGCTGCTGGCACAATGGTTTCCAATACGCAAGACCTGATTCGCTTTGGCGATAAACTTTTCCGGGGTAAATTGTTGAAGCCTCGCACCCTCAAGGAAATGCTTACCTTTATCGACTTGGGAAGCGGTTTCGGATATGGGTTGGGGATTTGGTCTAACGATACCCCTTGGGGAAAAGCATGGCGAATCAGCGGGAGTGGCATCGGGACTGCTGCTGCGCTGTGGTACTTGCCTAATCGAGGGCTTACGATAGTGTCTTTGTCAAACCAAGAAGTCGGACAGTACTTTACCTCTATCCGCAATGCCACTTTAGAGTTAGTGCTGGGGAAACCGTAAGCAAGGCGATCGCACTTTCGTACCTAAACCCAGCATCCTAGCAGGATTGATGATACTCAGTGCTGGGTTCTTAGCTCCGCGCCAGCGCCGAATCAGTGAAACCAAGAAAACTTCGTAGAGTTCAAATCAGACAGGCAAACATAAAATATGGCGATCGCGATTCGGAACGCCCTGTCACAGGATTTCACCCAAATCGAGCAAATCTCGGTTGCAGCCTACCAGGAGTACGCACGCGCCCTAGCGCCCGGTGGCTGGGAGGTGATTCAGGGGAATTTGTCCCAAGTCGCAAAGAGAGCCGAGGTAGCCCAGTTAATCGTGGCACAGGAGGATTGTCACCTCGTCGGGACAGTGGCGTACTTTGCTCCTGGTAAATCAGACGGCAGGCTGTTTCCGCCCCAGTGGGCATCCATTCGCTTGCTGGCAGTATCCCCTTCCCATCGCGGAAAGGGAGCCGGACGACTGCTCACCCAGGAGTGTATTCAGCGTGCAAAAGCAGACGGTGCCTGCGAAATTGGAGTGCATACGAGCGAGTTGATGACGGTTGCCAGAAAAATGTATGAGCAAATGGGATTTCAGCAGGACATCGAACTCCCACCTATGTTTGGTCTTCGGTATTGGCGTTACGTGCTACCGCTGACCAAAACGCACGAACCATGCTAGCGATTGAGAAAATCACCCGATCGGGTGAGTCCATAGGATGAGGTTTACTAGAACCTCTTCTTTTACACTAGGTAGGAAACTTCTATAGCCCTTCGGGGAGTAAAAGTTTCCTACCTAGTGTGGCAGATTAACAGGATGACCCATCTAAAAGCCGGTTGAACAGCCAGCCATTTCTGAATCGCTAACGGCTAATAATTCATTGCTATTAGCATTCGCAAAACCAGAAATACATAAAGCTGCGATCGCCCAAGTTTATTAAAAGAACGCTTGAAAACACTGAATTTTTCTGGCTGGCGCGAACTGATAGCTACTTAGTTTTCCGGGTCATATTGTTAATATAAAAATTTTTGAGGGGTGAATATGTCTCTGATCCGCGACCTTGTACAACAGGCTCTGACAACAGGTTATTTAACCATTGCAGCAGAAAATCAACTGCGACAGCTTTTAAGAACTAAGTATGGTCTGGAAGACTTCAACGCTTTCATGGCTTTACAGACAGCTGCAATGTCTGGTCAGGTGAAGCAAGAATCGCGGGAATTAAGAGGTTTACAGCAAACTTTCTGTAAAACGAATAAGCAACCTAACACGCAATACGCAATTCGGTAATTTTTCAATTTTATCCATCCATAAAGGGCAAGTTAATGGCGGACACCCAATGCTTAAAAATTCGGATTAAGCCAGGATTGACCCTCCCTGTAATTGGTTGGCTCAAGAACTTGAACAATCAATTGGATGAAGTGCGGGAATTGCTCAGGAACGAAGGAGTCATTATAGAATCCATCTTTCTCGAACGCAGCCAAGATGGAGACTATTTAATTTTGTATCAAAAGGCAAAAGATTTAAGCAAAGCTAGCGAAACATTCCATCAATCTAGCTCTCCACTCGCCTTGGCTACTCAGAAATTCATTAGCGAAACATGGGGAGACATCCAGCCCCTAGAATTAGTCATCGACTTAGAGGGGATGACAGAAGTTTAGGTATTGCGGAAATCAACTATCAAGATTACGCTAGATACAGCAATTTTTTGATGAACCGCGAAGTCGCGTTGGCGTAGCCTGCGCGTTAGCGCTTAGGGCGCGAAGAAAGAAAAGAAAGAAGATTTTAAGGGATGAATTAAGATTGTTATTGTGGATTCTAGCACTGTTAATTTTTTATTAATAATTATTTTCTAAGTTTGATATAGATATTTAGCTTTTAAATCTTTTTATCTCGTTATTTTGAAGCGTCGATTAAACTTGTCTAAAACTACTGATAAAAATACTGCATATTTTGAATATTTCACGCCAGACGGCAAAATAGGGTCAGTCTGAAAGAACGGAATATGAAACCTTATCAGCAGATTGTCATTGTAGAGTGTGGTGAACCGCTCACTGCCATTCCTTTGGAACAATTTGCGGTTGTCTCTCCCCATCCTTATGAAAAATTGGGTGCGACTTATGGCGATCGCTCACCTTATTATCTCCGTCAGGGTGTCCTCGAATCCCTAATTGCCGCCCAACACCAGTTAGCTGTCACGAATCCAGATTGGCGGATCGATCTCTTTGATGCCTTTCGACCCGTGGAAGTCCAGCAATTCATGGTAGATTACACCTTTGCTGAAGTGGTTCAGGCTCAAGGTTTAAACTTGATTGAGTTAACAGAAGCTCAGCGTCAAGCAATTTGGGAGATAGTTTATCAATTTTGGGCACCCCCCAACCTCGATCCAGCAATGCCACCGCCTCACAGTACGGGGGCTGCGGTGGATATCACCTTAGTAGACAATACTGGCAAGACGATAGATATGGGGGGAGAAATTGATGAAATATCAGCGCGATCGCATCCTGATTATTATGCCAATAGCATCCAGCCAGTAGAACAGCAGTATCATTCTCATCGGCAGCTATTAAATGATGTCATGCTCCAAGCTGGGTTTCGCCGTCATCCCAACGAGTGGTGGCATTTCTGCTTGGGCGATCAGATGTGGGCGTGGTTATGCAATCAAGAAAATCCCCATCATCCTGTGACTGCCCGTTACGGTAGAGTTGCTTGAGCTAGGAAAGGATATCTATGGCGATCTGAAATGTCTTAACATCTATTGGTTGGGGGTAATTTAGCTTTTTTGCTGATTTCCTCGCAATTTCATTTGAATCTTCTCTCTTGAATTTCTCTTTCCCTCTGTCTTTATTGCTCCGCATCGCTAGCTAGCAAAGGAAGAGCAACTAGACGTGATATCAGGGAAGCCAGTTAGATATCCTAAGTTAAGAATGGATAAAAAACGATGACTACATCTAGGCGCGTATTCGTTTTAATATTTAATCCTCGGACTGACAACGAGGGGATTCACTCGATTCAGATTGGCGATCGCAACTGGATACTCATGTTTGAATCAGAAGACGATGCGACTCGCTATGCGATGCTGCTAGAAGCCCAAGATTTTCTCAGTCCCAGTGTTGAAGCCATCGATGCAGAGGAAGTCGAGGCATTTTGCGAGGGTGCAGGTTATGAGTGCAAGCTAATTCCGGAGGGATTTGTTCCCGAAGGAGATGCGGAACGTCTTTTTCTGGTTCCGCCAGAAACGAATCTGGAGGAAACAGACTGGAAACCAGATGCTCCGCAAGCGGAAGTTTCCGATCTAGACAGAATTCGCCGTCAATTAGAAGGACTGTTATGAAAGGATCGAGGATGTTAGCGATCGCGTAACCCATAGCGGCGCTTTCTTGGCAGGATGAACGATAAAAAAAATGAAGGATCGAGGATGAAGAATCTGGAGGAGCGGGGACATCTTTTAACAGAACAGGTTAATCCCAATAGCCAGAATCTCGACCAGATGAGTTCTCTGGAATTGGTAGATTTGTTCAATCAGGAAGATGCTCAGACGCTAGCAGCGATCGCAATCGCCAGAACTCAGCTCGCTGAAGCAATCGATAAGACGGCTGAGGCGTTACGTCATGGGGGACGCCTGTTTTATGTGGGAGCTGGCACGAGCGGGCGTTTGGGCGTGTTGGATGCAGCCGAGTGTCCGCCCACCTTTTGTACGCCGCCAGAACTGGTACAAGGGATTATCGCCGGGGGTGCGGGGGCGTTAATCCGCAGCTCAGAAGATTTAGAAGACAAAGATGAAGACGGGGCATCTGCGATCGCGACTCGGCAGATTACCCATCTCGATGTCGTTGTCGGCATCACCGCCGGGGGAACAACACCTTTTGTCCACGGTGCAATCCAAGCGGCACGTCAGCGGGGTGCAACCACGATTTTGATTGCCTGTGTCCCAGCCGAACAAGTCACCATCGATGCAGATTTAGATATTCGCCTAATTGTAGGGCCAGAAGTAGTGGCAGGCTCGACGCGACTGAAATCCGGAACCGTCACTAAAATGGCTTTAAATATCCTCTCCACCGGCGTGATGGTGAAGCTGGGCAAAGTCTACGGCAATCGCATGGTAGATGTCGCCGTTACTAATAAAAAATTGCACGATCGCGCCCTGCGAATGCTGCAAGACCTCACGGATTTAAATCGAGAAGACGCTGGATATTTGCTGGAGCAAAGTGGGCGTTCTGTCAAGTTAGCGTTGTTGATGCATTGGACGGGTTTGGAGAAGCAAGAAGGCGATCGCCTCCTTGCAGAACACAAAGGTAATCTCAGAGCCGCTGTTTCCAGCTACAACCACCCAAGCGGCTCTCCCTAAATTTGAGATTTGAGATGTTGGAATTCTATTTCAACTCTCAAATTTTTCCGAGTTTCAACGGCTGATATTGCCTCACCAATTTGAGGCAATTTTTGATTTTTATCACCACTGGGGCTGTGCTGCCAACAACGCCTCCGCTGCCGCTGCATCTACTGGCTTAGAAAAAAAGTATCCCTGTCCATATTCACATTGCAGCCGCTTGAGCTGAAGCATCTGCTCTGCGGTTTCGATACCTTCGGCAACCACATCCATCCCCAGATTGTGAGCCAGCGTCATAATTGTCTGGACAATTTCCCAGCGATTTTCCTCATCTCCCATGCCGCTAATAAAGGAGCGGTCAATTTTCAAAGTATCAATTGGTAAGCAATGCAGACGCCCCAAGGAAGAATAGCCGGTGCCAAAGTCGTCAATTCCCACTTTCACTCCCAAGGCTCTGAGCTGCTCAAGCATAGCGGTTACGGCATCGGCATCTTCTAGCAAGCAAGTTTCAGTAATCTCTAGCTTTAAACTGCGAGTTTCCAAACCAGTCTCCCGAACAATTCGATCGATCTGCTGAACCATGTCAGATTGGGCAAACTGCATCGCAGAAAGATTTACGCCAATTGTTAATTGTTCATAGTTGGATGTTGAGGGTTCACTATTCTGAACGAATCTTTCTTGCCAAGCACGCATCTGGCAGCAGGCTTCGCGCAATACCCACCAATCCAGTTGCGCCATCAGTCCGGTTTCTTCTGCAACGGGAATAAACTCAAGCGGAGAAACTAACCCTCTCTTAGGGTGCTGCCAGCGCACGAGTGCCTCAAAGGCAGTAATTTTGCCGGTTGAGAGGGAGACGATAGGCTGGTAGTAAACCCGAAACTCAGAGTTAGGTAAAAGTTTTAAGTTTGGAGTTTTGAGTTTTGAATTTTCATCTTGTAAAGGAGAACTCAAAACGGAGAACTCTAAACCTTCCTTAGATAAAGCCCCAATTGCCAGACGCAGGTCGGTTTCTAATTGTAAAAGTGCGATCGCGCGTGCATGTAAAGTCGTGTGGAACACTGCATAACGCCCTTTCCCCATTATTTTTGCCTGAGATAGGGCAATGTCGGCATCGCGCAGCAAGTCCCACTCCGGGTTAAGTCCGGGTTCTTGCCCCTTTTGAGTGTTGGGTGAAGGAAGGGTTGAAGGCGTGAGGAAGGGAATTGTCTTACCATCCTGTCCCACTCTCCAATTCTCCGGCTCTCCGGCTCTCCGGCTCAGGGCAATGCCAATACTGGCGGCGGCGAATACTTCATGTCCATCCAGGTAAAAAGGGGATGCGAGGGCTTCGTGGATTGACTCGGCAACGCGGGTCGCGTCACCCAGTTGCTGAATCTCCTCAAGCAGGATCGTGAACTCGTCTCCGCCAAGACGTGCCAGCGTATCTCTGGGGCGCATCAGGGTACAAAGCCGATGCGCGATCGCGACGAGTAGTTTATCTCCGACCGTATGCCCCAAGCTGTCGTTAATCACCTTAAATCGGTCGAGATCCACAAACAGCACCGCAAATAGATAATTTTCAAACTGATAGGTACGTTCTAGGGCAACCTCCAACCGCTCCATAAATAAGGTTCGATTGGGCAAACCCGTCAGCGAGTCATAAAGTTGCCGTTGTTGCTGCTGTTGCTCAATGTGTTGAAGCTGCGCTTTCATTCGCAGACGCTCTTGGATGCTCAAGCTCGCTGCCGTTAAACAAAATAATCCCACGGGTGACACGACCGGCATCAAGTAACCCACCCGCAAAAGCACTACACTGACAATGACCCAGCCGCTACAAAGACTAACGACTGCAATCAGCTGGTGTCTCGCCCGATAGCGGTTGAGAGTGAAGCCAAGCATTGGCCCGCCCAACAACAGGAAAACTAGCAGCCACTTGGGGTCTGGGGTTTTCAGAAAGTTTTGTTGCAAGAGATTATTCAGAACGGTAGCGTGCAGGTGAATTCCACTCGCGGGTGGATGACCTTCAAACGGAGTGTTTAGAGGATCGAGAGCGGCGGCTGTGACGCCCACCATCACAATTTTTCCCTTGAATGCCGAGGCAGGCACTTTCCCCTGAAGGACTGAAACAAAGGAATAGTGCGGTGCCTGAAGCACCTCACCGGGCCAGTTCACGAGCAGCGGTTGATTCATCGGTGGGAGTTTTACCGGCTCTTTCACCAGTGAATAAACCTGGGAAGCCGCGATGCTTAAAAGAGGCACGCCTTCAAGTTGCGGTACAACTTGGCGAGTTAAACCATCGCTATCCTTGTGGTTGGCAATATGTCCGATTGCGATCGCGCTTTTACTCAATTCTGGAGTTGGAGGCAAAGGGGTCTTTCTGAGATCCCACCCCTGCGCCAACACCACCTGACCCACTTTTTCCATCACCGCCGCCATCTGTGCATCTTCCGGGCTACTTTCGGGCATCAGCACGTCCAATACCACCACACTTGGCTCTGCTGCGGATAGTTGATTCAGCAACTGGGTGTATTGCTTGCGAGGCCAAGGAAAACGACCTAGTTCCGTTAAACTGGCATCATCAATGTCAATCAACACCACCCGCTCATCCCAAGGCATCGTTCCCCGGAGGCGGAATAAACCCCGATAAGCAAGCTGTTCCAGTGGTTGCCAAATCCCTAGCACCAAACCACTTGCAACGATTAAAGAAGGAAAAAAGAAAAAAGCAAAATTAGCAATAAAGGATTTTTTTTCTTTTTCTTTTTCTTCTACTTTTAAACTTTGAATTTTGGACTTTTCAGGGAATTGCCAGTTCATACATCTGCTGTTTTCCCAAAGGAGTCGCAACAGCCTTGATGCGACCGTTTATAACAATTTTGCTTAATGCTGCTAGGTTTAATTTTTTCCAACTCTCAATTTGGTAGAGACGCGAACTGACTCTTTCAGCGCTAGGCTAACGCCTCGCTTCGCTGTTTTCATGCCCGTTTTCATGCCCAAAAGGCTGTACGCGATCGCCTTTGTTCCCTTGCGAATTCAACCTCAATCCGAAATCTACCATCCAAAATTTTCTAAAAGGTTTTGTTAAATGGATACCCAAATTTGTAATTGCGCTCAACTGCAACAGCAGCATCTCAATTATAAAAATTGATTGGGAACCATCTCTATCCCCCCACCCCCCTCCGCTGGAGAAAGGAAGACCGGGAATCATTTCCTTTCACCGGGCACTTGAGTGCATCGTTTGGTCAAACACCTCATACCGTCCCTTTCCTAGCGCTTTGGCACGATACAAGGCTGTATCGGCATCGCGCAGGAGGTCTTCAGGTCGATCGTAGCCGCTGCTGAGAACAATGCCAATACTTGCGGCAGTAAAAACTTCGTGTCCGTCGAGATAGAAAGGCGGTATCAGTTCTCGGTTGATTCGTTCGGCGATGCTGGTGGCGTGACTCAGGTCGTCAATAGCTTCCAAAAGCAGGGTAAATTCATCTCCCCCCAAACGAGCGACGATGTCTTCAGCACGCACGCAGGTTTCGAGACGGCGAGCGACGCAGCGAAGCAGCCGCTCCGCTAACGCCACCAATAATTTATCCCCAACCAGATGCCCCAAACTGTCGTTCACTTTTTTGAAGCCATCCAAATCTACAAACAGCAGCGCAAACTGAAAATCTTGACACTGTTTGGCTCGCTCCACCGCTTGACTGAGGCGCTCCATGAACAAAGCTCGGTTGGGCAAGCCCGTCAAGATATCATAAAACGCCCGTTCCCGCAGATGCTCCTTTGCCCGTTTGCGCTCGGTAATATCTTCCACCGTGCCTTCGTAGTAAAGCAGCTTACCTTCACAATCGCGCACCGCACGGGCATTTTCCGAAATCCAAATGATGCTGCCATCTTGGCGGGAAACCGCGGACTCAAACTCTGAAACGGCATCGTGTTCTTGCAACAGGCGCGTAAACTCAGCACGCCGGTTCGGATCAACGTATAGTTGCTGCTTAATATCCGTCAGACGTGCCATCAGTTCTGTCGGAGACTCATATCCATAAATGCGTGCCAGAGCGGGATTGGCACTAATATACTGTCCGTCGGGCGTTGTCTGGAAAATCCCTTCAATTGCATTCTCAAAGATACTGCGATACTTTGCTTCTGCTTGTTGCAGAGCCTCTTCTGTCCGCTTGCGCTCGGTAATATCGGTGATGAAGCCTTCAAGTCCGAGAACTTTACCGGCGCTGTCACAAACCGCCGCGCCTTTTTCCCAAACCCATTTTTCTACACCTGATTTGGTAAGAATGCGATATTCCACAACATAAGGTTTCAGAAGCGTGATGCCCGTAGCGATCGCCTCTAAAACCTTGGGTAAATCCTCAGGATGAGTAATGGAATCATAAGACACCGCGCGATCGCCAATCAATTCTTCACTGTGATACCCAGTCAGCTTAAAGCAACCTTCACTAATGTAAGTCATCGACCACGCTGGGTCATTTCCACAAGAAAACACAATCCCTGGCAACGAGTCAATCAAACTTGCAAGACGGCGCTGGCTTTCCCTCAGGGCAGCTTCCGCTTGTTTTTGCTGCATCACGGTTCCCAGATGCGCTGCTACTGCTGACACCAGCTCAACCAGTCGCTTGTCCTTCTGGCGAGATTCAAACAGGAAGAAAGTGAGAACTGCCACTACCCGATCTTTAGAGAGAATCGGCACGGCAAATCCAGCTTTGAGTCCGCAATTTCTGGCGAACTGAGTCCGGATAAAAAATGGGGGCGGCTCAATCGAAGCATCGGGAATCCACTCTGGCTGCTTGGATAACCAAACTCGTCCCGGTAGCCCAATTCCCGGTGAAAACTTCAACATTTCGCTCTGTTGCCGAAACTCACTTAGGGTTAGGGGAAGTTCTGATTGCAGCTTAGTGTTGGATTGCAGGTTAGCCTGTTGAAAGTTAGCTGGTTGATTTAAATTTTCCAGTTTCAACCTTTCAACCTGTAACTCTAAAGTGCTGCTGTACCAGGCGGGACTGCATTCTAAAACAGTGCCGTCAGAGCTGGGTATCCAAGCTTCACCAAAATTCCAGCCGGTCGTTTCACACACTTGACGTAGCGCGACTGAAAGTGCCGTATGAAAATCAGGCGCAGCACTAATTGCCTGGGTTAGGATTTGCAACAGTTTAATTTCTTCTTCAGCCCGCTGGCGCTCGGATACGTCAATAGACGTATTCGCAAAGGGGTGTAGAGTGTTAGCGGGGCGGGGGTCTAAATCCCGATTAGGGATTGAAATCATGATCAAGCCCTCCAGCGCCAGCAGTTCTCCCGATTGGGAGAAAACTCCACAACCCTGTTCCCAGACAAATTTCTCTTCTCCCGCCGCTGTGATGATGCGGTAGACAAGCTGGAAGGGTCTATATTCTTGCACGGCGGCTTGTATGGCGTTCCACACCTGCTCTCGGTCGTCGGGATGAATCAGTTGGGCATAGCAAATTTCTCGGTTGCCAATGAGTTCAAACGGAGAGTAACCAGTGAGCTGATAGCAGTCCTCGCTGACCGCTTCCATTGTCCAGCTCTGGTCGTTGCGGCAACGGTAGGCCATGCCTGGTAAGTTACTCATCAGGGTTGAAAGGGGACGAACTCCGGATAGGGATTGTCCCGTTGAAACAGGGCACTCTTGTAATGCATCTTCTGTCTGCAACGTATAAGTCATTTCAAACGGTGTTCCCAGTCCCCTGATGTTTTCCTTGAGATCAACGAGATCAACTGGTTCTAACCGCTCCACTCTCGGCGTCTCCTACAGAAATAATGTAAAGCTGGGAGAAAGCTTGTCAGCTGCGGCGAGGCAGCGAATTGCTGCTCCTTTCAGGATGGTTAGTGTATATTAAACTACCCTGAAGTTTCCAACAACAGTAAAATAGACTACACTCGAATCGCTAATTGAAGGATTTCTAATTACTAATTGCTAATAGTTTTTTAATATGCAGCATTGGATGCCAAAAGATGGAATTTTCGCTAAACAAAGATTAACGCCTTATCTGTTTTTGCTGCCTGCTTTGTTGCTTTTGGGACTAACCGTTTTCTGGCCTGCCTTACAAGCGTTTTACCTTTCTTTTACGGAATACACTCTCATCGGGCAACCGCCAGAATGGGTGGGTTTTAAGAATTTTCGGCGTTTGTGGACCGATACGGTGTTTTGGCAGACGCTGTGGAATACTCTGCTTTACCTGATTTGTGTCGTGCCGATTTTAGTTGTGGCATCGCTAGGACTAGCGATTCTGGTTAACCAAAAACTACGTGGAATTAGCTGGCTTCGGGCAGCTTATTACACACCTGTAGTCATTTCAATGGTGGTGGCTGGGATTGCTTGGAATTGGCTTTATGCAGAAAATGGTCTCTTGAATCAGGTGTTAGTAAACACAAAAATTATCCCATTTCTCCAAAATGGCGTCCCCTGGCTGACTAGCCCGCGCTTTGCCCTTTTTAGCGTCATGGTGGTGACGGTTTGGAAGGGATTAGGCTACTACATGGTGATTTATTTAGCTGGCTTGCAATCAATTCCAGCAGATGTCTATGAAGCGGCGGCAATTGATGGATCGGACGGGATTGCTAAGCATTGGGACATTACGATCCCATTGATGAAACCTTATTTAGTGCTAGTGGCGGTGATTTCTGCGATTTCTGCCACGAAAGTATTTGAAGAGGTTTATATTATGACCCAAGGAGGGCCGCGAAACAGTTCTAAAACGATTGTTTATTATCTCTATGAGCAAGCTTTCCAAAATTTAGAGATGAGTTATGCTTGCACAATTGGATTGGTGTTGTTTTTGGCAATCCTAGGGCTATCAATATTGAATTTAAAGCTATCAAACTCAATTAAAAATTAGAAATAAAATTAAAAATAATTTTTAATCGTTCTGCTGGCAAATCCACTCAACCGCCGCGACTAAATCCGCTGCGATGAAATCCGGGCGAGTGTGGTGTTGATACTCGCCACCCAAAACGCGATCGCCAAATCCAGTCTGCACTAAAATCCCGGTACAACCGGCATTGTGCGCCATGTCGATATCGGTGGCTTTGTCACCCACCATAAAACTGCGCGCCAGCTCCAGATCGTGTTCCCAAGCAGCCGCCACCAGCATTCCCGTATTCGGCTTGCGCCAGCTACTCCAGCGGCTGAATTCTGGATTTGTCCCTCCTTCCGGGGGACTGAGATAAGGGCAGTAATACAAAGCATCTAAACGCGCCCCTGCTTCAGCTTGCAAGAGGTGGCAGAGGCGCAGATGCAGAGCATCCACATGACTAGCCGGATAGTAGCCTCGTGCGGGGCCAGATTGATTGGAGACGAGACAGCAAAACATCTGCCGGTCGTTGAGCAGCCGTACCGCCTGAGCCACCCCCGGTATCAGGTGTAAATCCTCAACTTGATGGATATAACCGGCTTCGACATTGAGGACGCCATCCCGGTCAAGAAATACTGCTGGTTTGGCAGTTTTAGACATGAATTGAATCAACAGAGAATAGTTTGGAGGGGCGGGAAAATTAAAAATTAAAAATTTTGTTTTGCATTTTTAATTTTTAATTTTTCAGGATTTAACCGCCCCAGATTTGCTGGAGAACGTCTGCTGGGGGAATGTCGGCTATCGAGCGACTAGGGGATTGCAAACCGCGAACGCGATCGCTACTCGGTAGCAATTTTTTCGCTTCTGTCGGGCCAAACAGTGCAATCGTGTAAGTCCCAACGGCGACGGCTAAGTGCATGGGCGCACTATCCGTACACAGCATCAAGTTGGCACCAGCAATCATTGCCGCCAACTTCCCGATATCTCCAGGCGAAGTCACCTTTAAGTTAGGCGAGGACTGCATCAATTCGCTAACAAACGCCTTATCCTCAGGCCCTTTGAGGAGGACAATCGGTAAATCAGGCTGTCGCTGTTGAGTTTCTTGAATAATCTGCTGCCATTTCTTGACCGGATAGATTTTATCAATCCCTTTCGCCTGAGCCAAGGCGCTAGAACCGCCATGAATCAGAATGTAGCCAGTTTCCTGAACACCCAGTTGTTTTTGTTCTTTTTCTGCCCACTCAATATCTGGTTTAGGTACATTGACCGCCAGCGGTGGACAAGGAGAATTTATTCCTAAACCTTGCAGCAAATCGTGATACATATCAGCGGCATACTGCTCGGTTTTTAGCGGAACTGGGTTGGTGAGAAACCAGTTTCCTGGCCCGTTATAGCTAATTCGAGTGGGAATGCCGGTCAGCCACAGCAGCAGCCCTACACTCCACCTGCGCCCCAGAGATAGGGCGATATCATACTCGCGATCGCGGATTATACCCAGTAAATTTCCCCAGTCTGCTGGTCCGGTACGGTCTTTGAAGTCATAGGTGAGGATTTCATTAACCGACTTGCAAACCCGGTAGGCACCCTTTGCCCTGGGTTCTACAATGACATCAATCTGAGCTTCCGGGTAATACCGCTTCAGGTCATCCAGGGTAGGGAAGAACAGAATTTGGTCGCCAATCCCGCCGGGGACAAGGGCAAGTATTCGCATTACTGTTGATTGAGGTTACTTATCAGCTTCATTTTAGGGGAAGATATACTTAGCGCAACAAGGATTAACAAAGCGGTCAGCAAAAGAGGAAGCGTGTGCATTTATTGATTCCAGCAGCAGGGATGGGGCGTCGGATGGGGAGCGAGCGAAATAAACTCCTTTTGACGTTGCTCGGTAAACCCTTGATTCACTGGACTCTCCAGGCGGTTGAAGCTTCCCGTCACATCAGTTGGATCGGTTTAATTGCTCATCCAGATGACTTTTCTGACTTCAAGGAGATTCTCGCTGACCTCTCCCTCACTAAGCCCGTGCAATTGATCGTTGGTGGGTCAACCCGTCAAGAGTCGGTCTACAACGGCTTGCAGGCGCTCCCATCCGCCCACCACGTCTTAATTCATGATGGCGCTCGGTGTCTGGCGACGCCCCAATTACTGGATCGGTGTGCTGAGGAACTGATGAATTGTCCCGGCTTAATTGCAGCGGTGCCGGTGAAAGATACGATTAAAGTCGTGGATGCGGCTGGGTTCATTGAAAGTACACCCGATCGACAGCATCTATGGGCGGCTCAAACGCCCCAAGGTTTTAAAGTTGATTTGTTGCAACAGTGTCATACGGAAGCCCGACGCCAAAATTGGGAAGTTACCGACGATGCGGCTTTATTTGAAAAGTGCAATTTGAAAGTCCGGATTGTCCAGGGAGAAGAGACGAATCTGAAGGTGACTACGCCGGTGGATTTGAGCGTAGCAGAGTTTATCCTGCGCGATCGCTTACCAACAGGATGATATTAATAACGGCGTGACTCTGGTGCGCGATCGCACTGAGCGCTTTCTTGAGCATCGGAGTTCAATTGACTGCTGGGTTCATATTTCTTTTGAACTTCTTCCAGCTGCTTAGTAATTTGATTAATTCTTTGCTTAACCGTCTGAAAGTCAATATTGCGCCAATGAATAATCGTATTTTTTACTTTTTTCTGTTCTCTGTCAGCCACAGCTTGCATTCGTCCCCCTTCACAAATTTTTTTTAACCTGTCTTGTAAATTAATGTAACTTGTGATACTGAACAGTCCACTCCGTCTTGCGGAGGAAGCCAAAGTAAATATCTCCGTATCTTGTACCATTTTTAAGTCGGCGGTTTCAACCACGTCTAAACCGCTGAAACCCTTGCACAATCGGAGGTCGGGTAGAGCGTAAACGTAGGTGTGTTCGTGCCGTAAGGCTTGAGCTTTCAAGGGAGAGTAGCAGGGTAAACTGCCCTAGTGCTGGGTAACGCGCAACTCAATCGCCACGCACCCCGCGCCCGGAGGTGGCTCCCCAGCCTACACATCCGCGATTTGGATTAGTTTTTCACGAGAGCTTAAGATCGTTGTTGTTTCTTGTTTGCAATCGATGGACTTCTTAACCCCCCAATAAATTGGGGGGTTGGGGGAATCAATAATGTATCGCCTCACAACCCAAATGGTATTCGTTTGTGTAGTCGCGACTTTAGTTGTCAGGCGTTTTTATTGAACCCAAAAAGTGAATTGGATTGACGAGAAAACATCTATTAAGCCTTTTTATAGATGCGGATGTAGTCAACATCCAAGTAAGTCGGAAATGGGGTGGTGGTGAGAGGACATCCCGCAAAGCTGTTGCAGCTACCCACGAGATTGCCCACCGCCAGAACCATTGGAAAAGCATCAAACTTTTGCGTAGTGGTAAACTTTTGCACGCCATCGACAAGCCATGTCAAGCGTCCGGGTTCCCAAATTACAGTGTATTCGTGAAAGTCGTCGGTGTAGTTAGTTTCGTACAGTTTGGAAACTTCTGACTTCTTTTTACCATCCAGCAAATAGTGCTGCGTAAAAATATTTTCGTTAGGGATGTTTCCCCTAAGTTCAGCAAAGTCGATTTCCGGAGGCCATTTAAAGTCCTGTCGCCACAGCGAAATGTAACCTTGGGTACCTTCTCCCTTTTGAAAACGCGCCCGAACTACCCAACGCCCGTAGGTTTGAGCCGTAAGTTGGGTAAACCCGCCTGCGGTATAAGGAAACGTGACTCCATCCTTAGTTATGGTTTCCTTGGCAATCTTGAGGCGCAAGAGTCCGTTTTGTACAATCAGTGTTGAGTTTCCATTCCACCAGGAAACTGCTCCTGCTGTACTCGGTTTACCCCAGTATCGAACGTAATTCGCTTTATCGAGAGAAGTTGAGTTGAACTCATCTGCGAAGGTAAGAGTCCAACCCGGAATATTCGGAGCGCTTCCGGTCGTGGCAGTGATTGCAGAACCTGTTTGGCTCAGGCTCAATATTGGCACGAGCGGTAGCACAAACAGGAACAAAAACACAAGAATTCTTTTCATTTCGATCGTAACGAATTGTTCATGGCTGTTCCTTGCAGGGATCAGCCTATTTACTCTTCTGACTTGTTGCGATCGCACCGGACACTATCAGGAACCGCCTGCTTGTCTGGGTAATGCTAACTGTCAAGGAATATATTGTTGTTTACGAGTAGTAACTAGATTTCACTCTCAGGAAGCTTCCGTAAATACTTGATAGAAATGTAGTAATATTTAAACAAATTAAGTAGAAATACTTCGATTAATCGCTCAATAATTTGTTGGTTGAAGCAGCCCCAGAGAGCAGCTAGAGTATCTAGCTAACCTGAGTTCGGGATAAGGAAGGGGCAAAACAGGTAGGGTGAAAGTGCTAACTTCTCATCCATCTGAATTACCCCATGCTTAGTCTAGAAGAACTATTTTGCTGTGTCGACG